>NZ_RCSQ01000036.1:0-51557 GCF_004103255.1 Pseudoalteromonas sp. PS5 | reverse complement strand
ATGGGTGTCACTTGTTTTTTCTCTTGTTTTTTCCGTCACTTGTTTTTTCCGCAAAGCAAAGGCCATGCTATTAGATCCAAATATCACTAAAGCCGAAGTTGCTAAGCATTTTAGGGTCAGTCGGCCCACGTTGAATAAGGCGTTACTCTAATGGCTAGCGATAAATCCTGATCTTTTTTTAGACAAAATACTTGAGATCTGCTGTATGAATATCCATATAATAGATTGAACCTACGTCGATCAGGAGACTCTCATCAATGCCGATACAAACTCATTTTGACAAGTTTGACAAGAAAATTTATCTCACAAGCCACTCTGCGGGTTATAAAAAAGCCAAAGAAAAAGATGATAGTATTTTTGAAGAAATTAAAACGGCCTTCAAAGATGCAGGGTACCCCGTGATAGAATCGTTTAAGCAAGGCTCCTTTGCTGTCAATACGGCGATTAACAGCTTAGATGGTGATTATGACATTGATCGTGCAATAGTAATTGATGCTGAAAATGCGCCTGAAGATCCAGTTGAACCAAAGAGGCTTATTAAGGATGTTTTAGCAAAAAGAAATTTTAAGGATCCAAAAATAAAGAAGCCATGTGTTACGGCTGATTATAAGGCAACCAACCTGCATATTGATTATACCGTATATAAAAGAAAAACCTCTTTTATTGGCGGCAAAACCTATTATTTAGCTGTTGGAAAAAACGGCTCCAGTGATGAACGCAAAGAGTGGTCAGAGTCTGATCAAAAAGGGCTACTTGAATGGATTGACAGTGTTGATGAGTATCTATTTGGAGCAACAGTTAAACGTCGCCAATTGAAGCGTTTAATACGCTATATAAAACGCTGGCGTGATGTGAATTTTGTTTCTGAAAGTGTCAGAAAAAAAGTATTTTCTATCGGTTTAACTGTGATGATTAAAGAGCAATACAGCCCTTCAACACTTTCAAGTGAAGTTGATGATGACTTAATTGCTCTTAAGAATACGATAGATGGAATCTTAAACTCTAATTATATTGATGCGCCTAGGGGTACACAAGATTACCGTGTATATACAAAGTTACCAAAAATACCTTACAGAGATATCTTTCAGCATAAGGTAGACGGTGAAAGTATTGATGGCAGTGATTTGAATACAGGTACTCAGCTAAGAAATAAATTGATGACTTTACAGAGTGAACTCCAAAGAGCAATAGATGAACCTGATGAAGTCAAACAGTGTGAGATACTGAACAAACTATTTGGTGATGACTTTGAAGTACCCAAAAAAGAAAAAAAGTCATCCTCAAAAGTAGCCGCTTCAGCTGCTATAGGCATAGCTCCACTAAGCACAGCTGGTGCTTCAGGTACTTCTCAGGGTGCTTAAAGTGGATTATGAATTAATACTTAAATATTTTCTTGATAGTGATTATGAAGTAGAGCCATCTGAGTATCAGGGAAGCGATACAATTACGGTCACAGTTGATGTCGATGGTAAGCTCGTCACATTGATACATTTTTGTGTTGATGAATTCAAAGAGCTTCCTCTTTTCTTTATCAGAAACCCCGACTCTTTAGGTACATTGGCACATGTGCAAGTCTCTCCTGAGTTTACGGAGCTTGGTTTCATATGTGTTAATCATTTAGATTCTGTGTCAGTTAATTATGAGCGACCGGAATTAGCTTTTGAGGAGTCATTAAAGCGCCATGAAAAGTTGCTTCTTTCGCTCATAAAAGATACCGAGTTTAACAAAAGTGAATTGCTAAGAGAGTTCAATACTAATTGGTATAAAAATACGAGTAGCTTAGTTAAATCATCTCCAATCACCTTATTTTGTGGCCTAGAGGAAGTTGATTTCACTCAATTAGATATATATAGACCAACGCTTTCTGGTAGCGTAATGAGTATTCCGGCATCTTTTGCAGGAGTAGCACAAGAATTCAGTGACCCTTGTGTGACGCGTTATTTAAGGGTTAAAGAGCGGCAAAAGCACGAAAGCGCTATCGGCTTCTTCTTATCAATAAAAAACATTAACCCTATTGTACCGCGAGGAGCAAAGGCACTTAAAGAGTGGCTCCTTGAAACCTTAAAAAATCTCGAACTTGATATAAGAGCTAAAGTAGAGAAAAAGGTTTTCCCCTATCGTGCTAAAGAGTTTTGGCTGGTGTTGAGAACAGAGACGCCTTCAGGAAAAACATGGGTTGGAATGAAGCTCAGTTCAAAGAAAAAAGCTGCATTTCCGACAAATATAGACAAAATTGCCAATTGGCATATAAAACCATTTTTCGTTGAAACTTTTAACAAAGAACTCATCCTTCCTCGCAGTGGAGCCATGACTTCTCTGGATAGCAAGAAAGTACTTTTGGTTGGTTGTGGCTCAGTAGGTAGTGAAATTGCGCATAAACTAGGTGCAGCAGGAGTCGGCCGGCTAGATATTACAGACCCAGATAGATTTCAAACTTCAAATTTGTATCGACATACTTTAGATAGGTATATGATTGACTGGCCAAAAGCGACAGCTGTCGCGCACCAATTACTAGATAAATACCCTTGGATAAGAGTTGGAGGGTATCGAACTAGCCTACTTGAGTTAAGAGATCCTAAAATTATTGGTCAATATGATCTCATTGTCATTGCAGTCGGCTCGCCTACACATGAAAGAATATTCCATGACTTTATTGCCAAATCTACATCTAGAGTAGCAACCATTAATTGTTGGTTAGAAGGGTATGGTGTAGGGGGACATGCCATACTAGATGTCCAAAAGAAAAATGGCTGTCTAAAATGTGCTTATGTCGAGTCTAATACTGGTGTAAGGGGACTAGCCTCTAATCTAAACTTTCTTCAGCCAGATCAAGATATTGTAAAAAACTATGCCGGATGTGGCGAAATGTTTATTCCATATAATGCAAATAGCTCTGCACAGACAGCTCTTATAGCTTCTAATTTGGCAATAGATTATTTATTAGGAAGGCTTAAGAACTCTACTAAAGTCAGTTGGAAAGGTCGTTGTGATGATGCGGAGAATGCTGGGCTCAAGCTTACGGAGAGATACTATAACTTTAATCACTCTCTTGTGATGCAACCACTAAAGAATCCGTTATGTGATATCTGTAATTCACAAGATATTGCGTTATTCACAAGCCGTTGTGGTAAACGGGTATGGTTACCAAATGATATATATCAAGAGCTTATTAGTTACAGGCAAACAGAGCCTGAAAGTTTAGAATCCGCAGGTTTGTTGATGGGCTGCTATAAAGATAACGGAGATGTTCTGATAGAAAGAGTAACTAAGCCTAAAGATACGGATTATAGAACGAGGACGTCATTTAAATTAGATGCGAAAGCACATCAGGCTGAGGTTGATGATGCCTATGCAGCTTCCGATCGCCTAGTTGGGTACATTGGTACTTGGCATACACATCCCCAGAGAATACCAACTCCTTCTTTCCCTGATAAAGTTGACTGGCAGAATCATGCGAAGGAGAACTCTGAGCGTTTGTTATTTTTTATTATTGTTGGGCTAAAGAAGGTTTCTGTGTACTTTATTGAAAACTCTCGTGCAATAGAGCTTTCAAAATTTATTGAAGGAGAGTAATTAAAAACATGTGGGAACGCGTCAAATGGTTACTAATCACAACTTTTAAATTTAAAAGAACAGCATACCCAAGAACTCTTTGGGGGACCAAGCTCTGTCTGCTAGCTGTTGGTGCTGGTATGTTTTCAGTGGGTTCGGTAAATGTCCAGTTTGAAAGTGAGTTTATAGTTAATACGCTTGATTTAGACTATAAAGAACCATCGCTCTATTCGATGTACCTAAGTATTCTATTGTTTGTTGTCGGTTGCGCATTAATATTTACAGAGTGGAACCAAAAGTTAAGACATACTGCGAAGGTCATGATTTCAGCTTTACCCGGTACCCCTACGCATTTCCCTGAGGAAATTTTAGATCCAACGGAGAAAGCTTTTTGTAGAGAATCTGTGTTCATCGGGCTACAGCAACCTGCTACTGAGAATATTTATGCGCAAATTCGACGTTATAATGCTGAATTAGAAATAGATGTTTTTAAACAATATATACTTCATGAAAAAGGTCAAAAGTTATATATTGGTGGGCTTGCTAGAATCCCTTTCCTGGTTTCATATGGCGCAATGCTAAGAAATCTTACAGCTGAAATCGCTTACTTTGATAAGTTTCATCGAGATGGTAATTACAGTTTACTCTCTGATGAACATGAATGCATCGACTTTACCGAAACTAAACAACAGAAGAACGTTAATCAATTTGGTGATGCGGGAATTGCTGTAGGTTTTACTACGCCTATTTCAAAAAGACAACTCCCCATGGAGTTGCGAGAGTTCACCACAATAATGTCTTCTAATAGAGGGAATGCAAGGAATTTAATTAAGAATCAAGAGAATTTACATGAGTTGTCTGAAAAATTAGGAAGGTGTATTGATCAACTTTCGGCACAACCCAGCTGTCGAAAAATACACTTATTTCTTTCAGTTCAATCTGCTTTTGCTATCGAAATTGGCCGACGGTATCAAGAGGGGACACATCAAAATTGGGTAGTTCATAATTTTGATCCTCAAGCTCAATCCTATACATGGGCAATAGAATTGACAAAAAATGGTATATCAAAGTATGTAGCATAGAATTTTTTATGGAAAAACTAGATAAGATCACTGAGGATGAGCCAGATATTTAACGCAAAGAGCTTTTTCACAGTGTAATCAAATTAATAGAATGAATTTTATAAGTTATTTTATTTTGATTATGCTTTTAATGCGCACTTATAAAGTGTTCACCCACAGAAATGTCGCCCCGCAATATAGTTCATATTAAAACTCCAAGGTTAGAAACTATATTCCTAAGTCACAAGAAAAGGCGCTTGCGCGCCTTTTCTTATTCTACCGTTACACTCTTTGCGAGGTTTCTCGGTTGGTCAACATCGGTGCCTTTGATCACGGCTACATAGTATGAAAGTAGCTGTAGTGGGATGGTGTAAACCACCGGGGCGATGATGTTTTCTACGTGGTTGACGTTCATTACTCGCATGGTGTCGTCTGAGGCAAAGTTTGAGTCTTTGTCTGCAAATACATAGATGATACCACCGCGTGCACGTACTTCTTCAACGTTTGATTTTAGCTTTTCAAGCAGTTCGTTGTTTGGTGCAACGACGATGATAGGCATATCTGCGTCGATAAGCGCAAGAGGGCCGTGTTTTAGCTCGCCCGCCGCATAAGCTTCGGCGTGGATGTAAGAGATTTCTTTAAGCTTAAGTGCACCTTCCATAGCGATTGGGTATTGTGAACCACGGCCAAGGAACAATGAGTGATGTTTGTCGGCAAATTCTTCTGCAAGAAGTTCAATACCATCGGCCATCGTTAGGGTTTCTTCAAGCTTGGTTGGCAGGGTTTTGATGGCGTTGACGATTGCACTTTGATCACGGCCTTTTTCCTGCGCAATCGATGCCGTTAGCATCAATAAGCCAACTAATTGAGTCGTAAAGGCTTTAGTTGATGCCACACCGATTTCTGCACCTGCTTTGGTCATAAAGGCAAGATCTGACTCACGTACTAGCGATGAGCCTGGTACGTTACAGATGGTCATTGACGCCATATAGCCTTGCTCTTTGGCAAGACGCAGTGCCGCAAGCGTGTCTGCGGTTTCACCCGATTGTGAAATGGTTACCAATAGGCTGTTTTCGTGAACGAATGAGTCGCGGTAGCGAAACTCTGAGGCAATTTCAACGTTACAGCTTACGCCTGCAAATTGCTCTAGCCAGTAGCGCGCCACCATGCCTGAGTGGTAAGACGTACCACATGCGATGATCTGTACGTGTTTTACATCTTTAAAAATTTCATTGGCTTTGTCGCCAAATGCGTCGATACTAACGCGATCGTTGTCTAAACGGCCTTCAAGTGTATTACGTACAGCCATAGGCTGCTCGTAGATTTCTTTTAGCATGTAGTGGCGGTATTCGCCTTTGCCCGACGCATCTTGAGTAATGTTAGACTCAACCACTTCGCGCTCTACAGGGTTGCCGTTTATGTCGAAGATTTCTACCGTTTCGCGAGTAATGCGTGCTACATCGCCTTCTTCTAGGAAGATAAAGCTGCGGGTTACTGGTAATAGCGCAAGCTGATCAGAGGCGATAAAGTTTTCGCCAAGACCGAGGCCGATCACCAGTGGGCTGCCTGAGCGTGCCACGATGATTTCATCTTGATTGGCTTTATCAAATAATACCGTCCCGTATGCACCCTCAAGCTGTTTTACCGCGGCTTGCACAGCAGCAAGTAATGTAGTGTGCTGTTGTCTAAGCTGATGGATCAGGTGCACCATTACTTCGGTGTCAGTGTCAGACAAGAACTCATAGCCGTCTTCTTTGAGTGCACTACGTAAGCCTTCATGATTTTCAATAATGCCGTTGTGTACCAGCACGATTTCGCTGTTAGAGATATGCGGATGCGCGTTAGCCTCAGTTACGCCACCGTGAGTTGCCCAGCGCGTGTGCGCGATACCGGTAGTACCTTTTACTTCAGCGTTTTCAAGGGCTGACTCTAGGTTTACTACTTTACCTACCGCTTTTACACTATTTAGCGCACCGCCTTCGCAAAGTGCAACACCCGCAGAGTCATAACCACGATACTCAAGGCGCTTTAGGCCTTCGATAAGAATTTTGTTTACTGGACGCTCAGCAACGGCGCCTACGATTCCACACATAATCTCTCCATTTTATTTGCACGTTGTGTGTAATTCAGCACAGATCAGCTGTATGCCACGTGCTTTGATCGCTTGGCGAAGGTCATCTGCCAAGTTGTTGTCGGTGATCAAAGTAGTGATCTGTGCCCAAGGTATTTCTAAATTCGGAATTTTACGGCCTATCTTGTCAGACTCGACCATCACAATGACTTCACGGGCAGATTTTGCCATTACCCGGCTAAGCCCGATTAACTCGTTAAAGGTCGTAGTGCCACGCGCTACATCAATGCCATCGGCACCAATAAAAAGCTGATCAAAGTCATAGGATTGTAGTACTTGTTCAGCAACTTGCCCCTGAAATGATTCAGAATGTGGATCCCACGTCCCGCCGGTCATCAATAAAGTTGGCTCATTTTCAAGTGATAACAAACGGTTGGCTATATTCATCGCATTCGTCATGACAACTAAGCCACGCTTTTGCGCAAGCTCTGGGATCAAGGTTTCAGTGGTTCTGCCACTATCAATAATAATGCGATTGTGATCTTTAATAAGCGCTGCGGCAGCTTTAGCGATGGCTGTTTTACGAGCTGAATCTTGCTCGTCTTTACCCGATGCCGTGATCTCTTTAGGGAGGGCAATAGCACCGCCGTAACGGCGCAATAATAAGCCACTTTTTTCTAGTGCCGTTAAATCCTTACGAATCGTAACTTCTGATGTTTCAAACTCAGCCGCGAGTGATTCTACGCTGACTTCACCATACTCATTTACCCATGCAAGGATGGTATGTCTGCGCTGTTGAGTGTTTCGTTTTGTCATCAGTTAAGTTTCGTTTCGAAATTTAACTGAATTATAGTCGAAACTTTCTAAGGTAAACAAGTTAATTTTTGCACTGCACAAATTTTAACTAGATAAAACAAAAAAAACCGTGTATTTTTCTTCTCTTGGATTGTATAAAGGGACATTTAAGTGAACAAACGATTAATATTATTAGCTTTATTCCTTGGCGCGACATTAACAGCATGTGGCGGTTCAGGGGGGTCAAGCGCTACCGCTAACAACAATAACAGCAGTGATAGCAATAATAATACTGGTACGGATAACTCAACCGACAACAATAACTCCAACACAGATAACACCCAGCTTGAGGCAAAGATAAGCCCAATTCAGTCGGTTTATACCGGCTCTACGGTTAAGCTAATAGGAACCAGCAGCGTGGTTTCTGCTAACGCCACGGTGGCATGGTCAATCACAGCAAAGCCGCAAAACAGTACGGTACAAATAGCTGACAAAAGCAGTCTATTGAACGAGTTTGTTGCCGATGTAGCAGGTAATTATGAAGTTCAACTGACCATAAAGTCTGACTCACAAGAGTCAACGGCTAAAGCGTCAGTCAAGGTGACCGATAAACCTGTTGAGCCCACTAATCGCGCCCCAACAGCGGTAATTACTCCTTTTAAAGAACGCGCGGTAAAAAGTGAACAAGTCACACTAAGCGCGAAAGACAGCTCAGATCCCGATGGCGACCGCCTTTCTTATAAATGGCAAGTGAGCAGCGCTAACAATGCGTTAGACTTTCACCTTATCAACCCAGAAGGGGAATATGCCGTTTTTGCAGGAAGAGATTATGGCGTATTCACGATTAGCTTAACAGTGCATGACGGCAAAGCCTATTCAGAAACCGTCACCAAACAGATAGAAGTGTATGACGACAGGCCAGAGCTTAAAGCTGTTATTTCCGCCCCAACAGAGGTCATATTAGGGTCGGTAAACTTTGTTGAGCTTAAAAGCGAGGGTAGTCAGTATCCGCGCGCGGTAACACCGCTTTGGAGTTTTGACAGCAAACCAAGCGGTAGCCAAGCAAAAATGGCAACACCAAGTGGCTTTATTACCTCTGCTCAACTAGATAAACCGGGGCAATATCAGATCCGTTTTAGTCTTAAAGACGAGTATGGCCGTGTGAGCGAAGCTACCCACACAATAACAGCAAAATATGGCGAGGCACGCACACCGCTGATATTCGTTGATGCGCCAGAGTCAACCAAAATCAACGAGGCTATTGAGCTAAGCGCAAAACGTAGCATAGACGCAAGTGGTAGACCGCTTACTTACGCTTGGACATTTGAGCCAAGAGAGCCGGGCTTAACCTATTCTGTTAGCAATGAGAATACCGACACGGTAACCTTTACACCTCATGGAGAAGGTTATTACCGTTATGCTGTGAAGGTAAGTAACGGCGAGCTAAGTGACACCGCCACAGGTATGGTGAAAGCAACGCCAGAAAATAATGAACCCACGGTATCGATTAGCCCAAGAATTTTGGTCGCACTAGAAGGGCAAACAAAAGTATTTGAGATCTCAGCTGAAGATAAAGACGGTGATCCACTCACTTACCAATGGTCATTTTCAGCCAAACCAGAAATCAGCACTGCAGTAATTAACGGCAGTGACAATCGCGCGTCAATTACCTTTAATGAAGTGGGTAATTATGTACTGAACTGCACTGTTTCTGATGGTAAGGTCGATGTTGATATTTCTGCATTTATCCAAGTTCGTGCAGTTCAAAATGGTGCCCCAACCATTGCCGCACTGGACGCTCAAGGGATGCTGAAAGTAGGCACTGAGGTGCAGCTCATCTCAGCAGTCGTCGACACCGACAGTCACACACAACACTTGACTTATTTTTGGACGGTCACCGAGCCGTCAGGAAAAGTGATTGAAGGCACGGCTGTAAACGATGCAACACTGCGTTTCACTCCAGCGGTATCTGGCGACCACCAAGTAAAACTCAGCGTTGTAGATGAAAAATCTGCCACAGTTGCAACTAAAGTCGTCACGCTATCGGTTGAGTAAAACGACCATATTTTAGGCTTACGTGTTCAACCATGAGCACTTAAGCCTTTTCATTACCCTAAACGCTCAGGTAAACAGCAAGATAACTTGTGATATTTAAGCAAGGTCGATTACATCGGAGCAGCACTTGGAGTTAAGTGGCGCAGCTCCATATTGCTAATATGTGTTCCAGCAGAGTCTTCAGGGCCAATTTCATCATACGCTGACTCCACCCTGAGATATGCCTGTGTTGCACCTAACTCCACCAGCTTTGTTTCTGCTTCTCGAAGCGAATTAAATGGCGTTAGTTTGCCCTCAGCGTACATTAAAATGTGCAAGTTACCATCGGCATCCTGACCACCAGCTAAGTAGTGATTTGAATCGGCATAGCTTAATACAATGGCATGTAATTCGTTGTTGGCAATTTTTTCTTTCAGTGTCGCAGCAAGCATAGTGCTCTCCTCGTTTAACTGGCTATTAATTAAACGGCTCACTGACAAATTTGGTTCACCTTTGGCGTTTTTTCTTCATGACATGGGATGGCGTAATAGGTTTGGAACAGCGTGAATTGGCGCTTTGATGCGCCAATTCATTTTTGCCTACTTGTTATTCATATCGTAGGATTGAGGCAGGTCGCGTCCTGGTCGTTTTTACGATAAGTATCGCAACCGTCAGCCAAGTAACCAAGGCCACCGAGATTGCAGCAACGCCGTATACCCACAGCGCTTGCTCAATCCGATCGTTAAAGTTTGCTAACCAGTCTCCCACCAGCCAGTATGCCAATGGAAAAGCAATCAAGATGCCAATCACAACCAATAACAAAAACTCCTTCGCCAACAAGTTCGCAATACTAATTCGTGATGCGCCTAGCACTTTGCGTACTGCGACTTCTTTTTGTCGCTTTAGCATAGTAAATGAAGTTAGCCCAACAACACCGAGCATTGCCAACCCCAGAACCAATAAACTAAATGCCTGAATAATATGAATGAAACGGCTATCTTCATTAAAATTTGCACTAAAGTTAGCGCCAATATCTTCAATTTCAGGCTCATATATGCCCAGCCTTGATGCTAACAACTGTGTAAGTTGCTGGGTAACAAACTGTTGCTGTGACTTTTCTACTTCGACCACAATGGCAGCAGTGGGTACTAAACTGTAGCCAGGCAAAAACATAGCCATGGTTTTGTTTCGTTTTGCATTTCCTATTTGCAGCTCTTTCACCACCCCGACGACTGTCATGGTCATCGTGCCACGCTGCATAGACTGCCCAATCATCTGATCGGGCGTGTCAAACCCCGCTAGTTTTGTCACAGACTCGGTGACAATAACACTAACAGACGCCTCTCCGTCTTTGCGCACATACCAGTCTGAGGCAAATTGAGGGGTAAAATCTCTGCCTGCTACCAAGGTCAAACCCAGTTGCGATACTGCATTAAATCCCACTCCAATGCCCGCAATTGACTCAGGAGATACTTCGCCGTTTGGTAGGGTGGGTTTAAAGCTATATTGAATGTCATGGGTTAAGTCCGTATCTAGGGGGCCAACTTGTTTAACTCCTGCAATCTTTTCAATTGCATCTAGCAAAGGTGAATGAGGGCCTGACAACACTTCGTTTTTAGGTAGCGCCCTGATATATAGGCGGTTTTCAGCATCATATCCTGGTGACAAGGTCTGCAAAAAGCTTAATTGTTGTGGCAACGTGATGGCACCAACAATCAGAGCTGTTGCAATGACAAACTGTGACACCAGTAAAACCTTACGCAGCCACACAGCTCCTCCCGATGCAGACGTGTCACCTTGCAACATTACTTTAGGGCTCAAGCGAGAAAGATACAAAGCAGGATAAATCCCAGCCAATAAGCTCACGCTCAGAGAGAGCAGCATTAATAAACCACCTTGCCAGCTAAAAAAAGCAAATTGCAGCGTTCTATCCACAAGATAGTTGAACCAAGGTAAGCTCAACTCAATAACCGCAGCACCTATAATACAAGTGACAATCGCAATTAGCAGATACTCACAAAGAAACTGCCAAAAGAGTTGGCCGCTAGAAGCGCCCAGAGACTTTCTGATCCCCACTTCTTTAATGCGGCTACCACTTTGTGCAATACTGAGATTGATAAAATTGATAGCTGCTACACATAAAAGCGCGATACTCAGTATGATACTGGCAATAATCGCTTGTGGATTGCCGCCGGATCGCATCTCCGATAGGGCGTCATGATATAAATGTAGATCAGCAAGTGGGGCTAAATTAACAGAAAGTATGCCCCTTTCCCCCTCCATCACAAACAGTTCAGTGATCTCGTCTGCAAGAGTGGCAATATCCGCCATCGTATTAAGACGCAAGTACACATAGTGCATGTGTATATACAAGTTTTCACTCGTTTTTTTGGAATGGATCAGGCTATCAAAAGCAAAATGGGTGTTTAGGGGAAGATCTTCAAACACCGCAGCCACTGTATATGTACCATATTGATAATGTAAGCGCTGTCCAACAACGTCAACACGGCCAAATAAGCGCATCGCTTCTGAGTGGCTCAGCACCAGCTGTTCTGGCGTACTCAAGGCAAGCTCGATATTACCATCAAGCACTTTGAGATCGATAAAATCTAAGATATTACTTGAAGCAACATAGAGATTATTAAGCTGAAACTGATTTTCGCCAGCGCTCACGTACCCCAATGCAGGATCATGATTTTTTGCTTTAAATAACGCAAATATATCTTCAACCTGTGTGAGATCTTTGGCTTTTAGCAAGCGCGGATAGTTAATTGTTGGCACAGTACCGAGCCCCAACGACGAAAAGTCGGCCTCGGCACGAACCACCCGCTCGGCATTAGGCTGAAATGTATCAAAAGAAAGCTCATGCAAAGTGTAAAGTAAAATGAGGAGTGCAGCAGACACCCCTACAGAAAACCCTAATACATTGAGTATAAAGTGTAACTTTTGCTTTTTTGCAACCCGCAACGCAGTGTGTAAATTGGCAATAATCATTTTTCTTCCTTAGCCCTTAAGCACCTTTTACTCATAACGTAAAATTAATGACGGACGCATACTTGCGGCTTTAAATGCAAGCGTCGCAACCGTTAGCCAGGTGATCCCCGCGACCGCGAATGCCGCAATGCCATACACCCAAAAGTCTTGAGTAATACGGTCATTAAAGTTTGCAAGCCAATCTCCTACTAACCAATATGTAACCGGATAGGCAATAGCGACACTCACCGCAACTAGCATTAAAAACTCTTTTGCTAGAATATTAACGATACTGACTCTTGATGCTCCCAGCACTTTACGAACCGCAACTTCTTTTTGCCGACGTACCGTTGCAAAAGAAGCCAAACCAAATGTGCCCAAACACGTTAAAAACACAGCCAAAGTGGTAAAAATCAGCACCACTTGTGAGACTCGTTCATCTGCTTTTAGTACCGCTTTGTAGTTATCTTCCAACAGATTGATTTTTGGTTCGTAAAGATCAGCAACGTCTGCTAACGCCGCCGTGACCTGGGTGGTAATTTCAGGCAAACGGTGCGGGTTTATCGTTAAAATCAGCTCTGAAACTGATGATAAATAGCTAAATCCACATAAAAACATGATATTACTGCTGGCATCTTTAGTATTACCAACTTTGACATCCTCAACCACACCAACAACCAACATATCCACACTGCGACCCGTATCTTTGATGGTTTTGCCTATGATATCGGCGACATTGTGATAACCCGCCTGTTTGGCCACTTGTTCACTGATAATTGTGCTGACTTTCGTGACGCCATTTTCTCGATACGCCCAATCACTGCTATATTCAGGGCTAAAGTCGCGTCCTGCCAATAACGTTAACCCCAACCCTTTAACAATATTGAACCCTGAGCCAATCACAGGGGTTAAACTTTGGGACGCTTCTCCATTAGGCCACGTTGGCTGTAGCGTGTTATTAATTGATACGGTCAGACGGGTATCCAGTACCGTTGCTAATTCGACTCCTTCGATGGCAGTAATGCGATTTACCAATGAGTTTGGTTGCTTGGTGAATACGTCCTCGACAGGCAGTTCCGAGATGACTAAACGCTGCTTTGTTTGATAGCCCAAAGGTAAGCTTTGTAAATGCGCGAGCTGCTGCAATAACGTTGCTGATGCAATGATCAAACCGATAGATAGAGAGGCTTGCAGAGTAAGTAAGCTCTTACGTACAAAAATAGCAGTATTACCACGCTGAAGATCGCCACTCAGTACTCGCTTGGCACTAAATGACGACATAAAAAATGCAGGGTATAGACCAGCTAAAATCCCAACACTCATCGCTACCACAAAAATCGCACCACCAAAAGGTGAAACATAATCAATAAACAAAGCACGGTCGACCAAGCCATTAAAACTCGGTAATAATAGCTCTACCAACACACAGGCCAGTATGGTTGAGAAGAGTGCAACAAGTACCGACTCAGATAAAAACTGGATCACTAACTGCGTTTTACTCGCACCCAGCGCCTTGCGTACCCCTACTTCTTTAGCTCGTTTTGCGGATTGGGCTACGGTCATATTGATAAAGTTAAAGCTTGCAATCAAAATCAACAGCACACTTAACCCCACACAAATCATGACCACCTGCTTCGCACCACCGGCTTTCATTTCAAACGGTGACTTAGCCGTTAAGTGCAGTGCAAGTAGCGGATGTAGTTTAATCGAGATTTTGCCCGCCATCTCTTCATAGTAGTAGCGCTCTGAGAGGGTCTTTTCCAATGCAGCAACATCGGTATTGGGTGCAAGACGCACATACACATAGCTACTATTCATGCCAAGCTTAGTAGGGTCATGCTTTACGTGAACAAGGTTTTTAAATGCAAAGTGGGTGTTATCAGGGAGATCTGCAAATACAGCTCGTACCGTGTATTGACCACTTTGATGTTGTAAGGTGTTACCAATGACACCAACACTACCAAATATTCTTAGCGCTTCAGATTCGCTCAACGCAATGCTGTTAGGCGTACTCAAAGCATTTTTCATGTCTCCTGATAAGGTGTTTATATCAATAAAGCTTTCAATATTTGGCGTCGCACCGTAAAGCGCATTTAGCTTGTACCCCTGCTCTCCCACTCGAACATCCACCATCGCCTCACGGGTAAGCTCTACCATGGTCAAACCAAACACGTCTTCAACTTGGCTATACTCAAGCGCTAGTTTTGCATTGGAATAATTAAAAATAGGCACAACAGCCAACCCTAATTCAGAAAAATCTTGGCTGATCCGATAGACACGATCCGCATTTGGCTGCTGGCTATCATAAGAAAGCTCATTTTTTGCAAACAAAGCCACTAAAATAGCCGCTGCTAACCCTACGCTCAAACCTAAAACATTCAACACAAAGTGCTGTTTTTGCTGCTTAAAAGCACGCAGCGCTGTAACAAGATAGTTCGCTATCATTATGCTACCTCACTTTTCGGGGGCTGCCCTTGTGCATTCGCTTTGTCTAGCATGACTTGGCCATCAAGTAAGCGCACAAGCCGGTCGGCATAACCGCCTTCTTTTTCAGAGTGTGTCACCATGATCACCGTGGTGCCTTCGCGATTTAACTCGCGCAACATCGCCATGACTTCTTCACCATTTTTTGAGTCTAAGTTACCTGTCGGTTCATCCGCTAAGATAAGCTTTGGATTGATCACCAGTGCTCTTGCAACGGCCACACGCTGCTGCTGACCACCAGACAGTTGCTGTGGTAAATGGTCGGCACGATGATCTATCGCAACGCGTTTCAAGATTTGTTCTACACGCTGCTTACGTTCCTTTTTCGAGATGTTTTGGTATTGCAGCGGCAGCTCTACATTTTCAAATACCGTCAGCTCATCAATTAAGTTAAAGCTTTGAAAAACAAACCCTATGGATGCTTTGCGCAGTTGTGAAAGCTGCTTTTCGCTATAACCGGCAATATCAGTACCAGCAAATTCAAACTGACCGACGTCGGAGAATCCAACATACCAAGGATAGACAGCAATGTTGATTTACCGCAGCCAGATGGGCCCATGATAGCGACAAACTCACCTTCATTAACCACTAAATTGATATTGTTCAGCGCAGTTGTTTCAATGTCTTGAGTACGAAATACACGGTTTAGATTAGTTAGTTTTATCATTGTTATATCCTTAGAAATGTAGTTGTTGCGCTTTGTCGAAGTTGCTATAGCTTGAGGTGATCACTTGCTCACCAGGTGTGAGGCCGTCTAACACTTCGTAATAATCTTGATTCTTTTTGCCTAGGCGAATGTCACGGCGCTGTGCAGTTTTGCCATCATGAGACAAGACATACACCCAATTACCGCCCGAGCTGGTAAAAAATGCACCGCGCTTCAGCAGTACCGCATTTTCTTTATTGCCGCCGAGCATAAGTTCAATGTCTATACTTTGCCCGCGTTTAATATCACTTTGGCCACTCGGTAAAGCGACCTCGATTTGAAACTGTGACTGCGACACTCGGCTATCAATTTTGCTGACCTTGGCGTGAACCGAGCCACTGTCCAACATCACATTGACTGCCATCTCAGGCTGTACTTGATTTAAGTAAAACTCATCGAGGCGGACAACCAGCTTGTATTCATTTGGAATATCAATTTGACCTAAACGCGCCCCTTTGCCTTTGGACTCACCAATTTCAACGTCTAGCTCACTCAAGTATCCAGAAACAGGGGCTTTAATCAGCAGATTCTCAAGATTTTTACGCGCAAACTGTAGGTTTTTTTGCAGCATGTCAGCACTGTCTTCTAATTGCTCCACTTGTACCTGACGAATTGAGTTTTCTTGTGCTTGACGCTCTAATGTTAACTCTTTGCGCGCTTTGTAGTAGGTGAGATCATCTTCAATTTCAGAGAGCCTATCGGTTGCCAACACGCCCTTTTCAACAAGCGGCTTTGACTGTTTATAACGACGTTCTAAATGGCTAATTTGTAAGTCAATTTCCAGCAAGTCACGGCGTAAATTAAGGCGACTGGTTTCCATCGTCATTTGGGTGTTTCTTAGGAAGTTAAGCTGTTCAGTTACCTGCGCTTCTCGGCTCATGACATCTAGCTGCAAGCTGGTATTGCTCAGTCTTACTAACGGCTGACCGGCTTCCACATATTCGCCCTGCTCGACTAAACGTTCTTCAACTTGACCACCTGCAATGGTATCGAGATAAATCGTTGTCTTTGGTACAACTTGACCACGCAAACTGAGGGCATCAATAAATGCACCTTTGTTGACAGTAGCGACCGTGACGCTACTGAGCGATAAGTTTTGACTACGACCGGAAGAAGCGGTGTTGGTAAAGGCAAATGCAGCCGCAGCAACGCCTAATAGCACGCCCCCTGCAATCACTTTTTTTAGATGTTTTTGTAATCCTGAACGTTCAATTTTCTTATCCATAATCACACCTCTTGTTCTATGTCGGTTAGCTTATTTCTGGTTATATCTGTAACTGTTATCAAGCTCTGTGCCAAAGTAAGAATTAACTTAAATAACAATAACTTAATAGAGAAAAAAGAATATCCCCATACCAAGAGTGTCCGAAAATAGAACACTTTAAATTGCTTAGCCTGTCCATAAATGAACACTTTTCGTGGACGCCACTTGAGCGAATGCGGTACGCTAAAAGAAAAACAAAGCACTCAGGATATGAAGCAGGAAGGCACCGTATTAATCGTTGATGACAACACCGATATTCTCATTGCAGCAAAATTGTTGCTGAAGAAGCACTATCAACAAGTCCTCACAACAGACAATCCGTTTGATATTGAAGCGCAAATCAACGCGCAACAAATAGACGTGATCTTACTGGATATGAACTTTAGTCAAGACGCAATCAGTGGCAAAGAAGGGTTTTACTGGTTACAGAAAATCGTCGCACAAGACCCAAGCATTGTAGTGCTGCTAATGACTGCCTACGGCGATATACAACTTGCCGTTGATGCTATTAAAGCCGGTGCCGCAGATTTTATCGCTAAACCATGGCAAAACGATCAGCTTCTTGGTGCTGTTGCGGCTGCCTTCGCGCACGCCAAAGATAAACAACAAGTAGGTAAATTAACTCGCCAGACCCAAGGGCTGAACCAAGCGCTCAATCAATCTGGAGGTCATCAATTTTCCTTTTTAGGTCAAAGTCCGGCGATGCAAGCGGTGTTTCGCACTATTGAGCGCGCTGCGCAAACTGACGCTAATATTTTGATAACTGGTGAAAGTGGTACTGGCAAAGAGCTCGCCGCACATGCAATTCATCAGGCGAGTATGCGTCATCACAATGCCTTTATTAGTCTTGATATGGGCGCAGTCTCCGAGAGTTTGTTCGAAAGTGAGCTATTTGGGCATAAAAAAGGCGCATTTACCGATGCCAAAAGTGATAAGGTTGGTCGTTTCGAGTTGGCACATCAAGGCAGTTTATTTTTAGATGAGCTGGGTAATCTCCCCCTAGCCCAACAAGCGACATTGTTGGCAGCGTTACAAAATCGACAAGTGACGCCGGTAGGAGGCAGTAAGCCCATTTCTGTAGATATACGGCTTATCTGTGCCACCAATGACAATCTTCAACAAGCCGTTGACGAAGGTCGATTTAGACAAGATTTATTATATCGGATCAACACCATAGAGATCCGCCTCCCGCCCCTTCGTGAGCGCGCTGAAGATATTCCGCTGTTGGTGGATTATTACTTAGCCCACTTTTGCCAAAAATATAAAAGACAACTTGAGGTAAACCCGATGGATATGCAAAGCCTACAAGCATATCCATGGCCGGGTAACGTAAGAGAGTTGGCACATGCGATAGAGCGGGCGGTGATCTTAAGTGAAAGTGAATACTTGGACATCAGCACAGTTATCAATACCGCAGCGCGCCCGTCGCCCTCAACCGACTCCAAAGGGAGAGACGATACCCAGATAACTGACACCTTCAACCTAGAGGAAATCGAACAGCGCACGGTACGGGCAGCGTTAAAGCACTATCAAGGTAACGTATCAAGTGCAGCAAAAGCACTTGGGTTAACGCGCGGTGCCATGTATCGACGATTAGATAAGTATAACTTGTAGGTGTGCACGATATGGTTCGCTTAACCCAGCACCCAACTGTCATTTTCATGCTCACTATTTTTGCGCTATTACTGAGCAGCGGAGCTTCACTTTATTTGTATATACAAGTAGGATTCTCAGCAACATGGCTCCTCGTTACCCTAATTGCTGGTGCCTTTGTGCTGTCTTTATATTATCAATTTAATAAGCAAAACAAGCATATGCACTTTGTGCTTAAGTCTCTTGCTAACGGTGATAGCTCTCTAGGTTTGAGTCAACATCATCCCATGCGAACACTCTTGGAAGAAATAAAAGATAGGCTCCAAAGCGCGCACTTTATTGCCCAGCAGCAAGCACATTTCTTACAAACGCTATTAGTTCATATTGACTTAGCGGTGCTGGTTTTTGACAACAAAGGGAATGTCATTGAGTCCAACCCAGCAGTACCTCGCTTGCTCGGCAAAACCATTAATCATATTGAGGACTTAGCGCATATAGCACCACTGATCCATGAATGTGATAACCGCTTAAAAACAATCGCGAATTGGCAGTATGGCGAGCAACAAGACAACTTGTCTATACAAATAACATCGGCGCAGATCCAAGGCCAGATCCGTAAAATAGTAACGCTACAATCCATTAAAGACGCACTGCAAAATAAAGAGCAACAAGCATACAAGCGCCTGACTAAAGTGCTCACCCACGAAGTGGCAAATTCTATTACTCCATTAGCCTCCATTGCGCAAACCTGTGAAAGCTTATTGCCTGAATCCTTAAGTTTTGACGACAAAGAAGATAAACAGGATCTTGCACTCGCGCTTCGTACTCTTGCAAAACGGACAGAGTACCTCGGTGAATTCATCGCCCGCTTTAGAAAAGTCAGCAGCCTACCAAGCCCCGAATTACAACCTTGCCAACTCGCAACTTTGGTGAAAGGGATTTATCAACTACATCAACCCAGCTGTGACGCCGCAGGCCTTAGCATAAAACTAGATGTTCACCATGATCAGTTAGTGATGCTGGACCCAGCACAAATAGAGCAAGTACTTATCAACTTACTTAAAAATGCGATGGAGGTATTGCATCATCAATCAGCCCGAGCACCTCAACAACCCCCATTTATTGTGCTAAAAACTGGCGTCAATGGCACAGGTCAGCATTACATTGAAATCAGCGACAACGGCCCAGGTATCGCAGAGCATGTCGTAGATATGATTTTCGTACCATTTTTTACCACTAAGCAGCAAGGGTCGGGGATCGGGTTAAGCTTATCGCGACAAATCATGCTCAACCATGGTGGCGAATTAGTATACATACAACGTAAGCAAGGAGCCTGTTTTCGCTGCGTGTTTGGTTAATACGCAGGACTCAGCTTCGCGCTTAAGCGTAATTTGAACAAAATTAAAGAAGGGAAAAGCATAGCAGGCAATACTCAGCCTACCGCGCTTTAAGAACCAGATGGCTAGGCAAGTACTCATAGCGCCTACCGACTGTCATTGATTTGCCAAAACCACAAGGCTAAATGACATTATCAAAGCTGCTACTTATTCAAACTTCAGATTAAATAATCCGTAAGATAAGTGGTAGCAATAACAAACAGCCCAGTCCCCAAATGAACTTATTGCTTGTTAGCGAATTAGCACGATACCCCATCACCACTGCAAAGGAACCCAACTTTGGTACCAGCCAAAACAACAACCCCGAAAATAACAGAGTTCCTATGATCACGACCAAGCTCTCTAACAAACCACCTAGCTGATATCGGCTAAGCCAAAGCGCTAAGGCAATGATCACACTTTGATGCCAGAGATAAATAGGAAACACCGCTTTATTGAGTCTCGTAAGCAGTGGATGAGAACGGGTAAGATAACGCGCTGCCAATGCTAATACCAACAAAACAGCACACACGCGCTGTAAAACCAAAATAATGCTACCACACCAAACAATGAAAGGAGTTAGCGAGTCTTGCAACCAGTAAAAGTGATATAAAAGCAGTATAATCATCGCATTAAGTGTAAAAATCCATATCAACATTTTACTGTGGCAAGTCAGCCAAGCCCAAAAATGTGCCGTTTGGCAAGCAGGTAACCGGCAAGCAAAAACACAAATCCTTGAAATTCTCTTTGGCTATCTCCCGCCAGTGCTAACTGAGCCCAAAGTAAACTTGCACCGCCCAGTATGCTCAACGCGTAAGTTGACCAACGTAACGCACTCAAATGCAGAAACATTACGTGAAGCTTTGAGGTCAAAACAATATGCAGCACAGCAAGAAGCACAGTAAAGCACCATAGCGCTCGCAAATACCAAAGATGGTTAACGTCTACATGAGGCCAAATACCGCGTTGATATTGACTAAACAAAGGGCTGTCTAGCTCAATAAAGTGTTTGTAGAAGTCGACATATCCAAATGTTAATCCAGCATTTTGCTGCATTTCAGCGAAAAGTTGCACAGGTACAACGACCCATATACCGAATAACAGCGGCAGTAATAACAAAGGCGTGCGAAAGAGTACCGTGTTACCAGCCCCTTGTTTATCAAAAATGTATCTAAGCGCAACACCAGAGATAAACCAGATCAGCAACATTCGCCATGGCGAGATCAGTAACATTAAATATTCTAGCCACACCGATGAATAAGCACTCTTGTAGTGAAAACCCCAATTAGGTATGTATAACATGGCGGTGTGATAAAAAATGAGTATCGTAAATGCAATAACACGTAGCCAGTCCAGCTCTACTCGCCTGTTTAAATGCTCCATCTTGCTTTCTTTTTAGAAGTAAACTTATCTCCAGGATGCGCCAAAACAGTATATAAAAAAGCAAACATTTGCTTATATAACAACAACTAGGGATAAGCCGTGGAATAGTGGGATAAAATAAGTGACCGCTTTGCGTCCAGTTGCTAGAGTAAAAGAAAAAATTAAACCATGATGTTTTCACGTACCTTTATTCAGCAATATCATCCGTTGATGGCTATCGTGCTTCTCGCCCTCTTTCTGGCGATTAATAACACCTTAAACGCCATTACTCAGATCATGGATGCCAAACGAGATGCAATGCTCGATTTTGCGCTGTGGGAACCATTTGTGTGGGAATATACCAGTGCAATTGCCAGTCTAACCTTAATTCCTGCCATATCTTGGTATTTAAACGCGTTTCCTTGGCAGTGGCATAAACCTGTTAACGTCGCTTTTAGCTTTTTTATTGCCTCACTGTTATTTTGTTGTGGCCATGTTGGCATCATGGTGTTATTACGCGAAACGATTTATTTTGGCTTGCAACTAGATTACAACTTCCACCTTTCTTGGTTTGAACTTATCTATGAATATCAAAAAGATGCTTGGAGTTTTGTGTTCTTTATCGCACTCATAAAAGCTTATCAATTTAGTGTCTCTCATATGCTCGGCGAAGCATCACCGATAAAGCAGCAAAGTGATGACGATGAAGCACTCCAAAAACCAATTCATCATTTGTTGGTACGTAAACTTGGTAAAGAGTTTATCGTTAAAGTTGAAGAGGTTGAGTGGTTACAATCGTCTGGAAATTACGTCAATCTACACGTAAATGGTCGCATTTATCCCCTACGCTCAACGCTTTGTGCATTATGTCAGCGCTTAGACCCTGTAGGCTTTGTTCGCATCCATCGCTCTTTTGCTATTAATGTCTCTCAAGTAGTGAGTATTACGCCACTCGCCAGCGGTGACAGCGAAATCACATTGCAAAGTGGGAAAGTCTTAACGCTTTCGCGAACCTATAAAGCCCAATTTAAGCAACAGCTACGTCTTGAATAAGTGAACAGTACGCAATCATCACGCTACTAAAGTTGATTGCGTCAATATTATTGCTCAATGCTAAATACTGTAACGCTAAAGTTCATTTTGTATCCATTTCACCGCTCTACACTACACAGCCGCAGCAAGTAAGGTGTCTATTTTTGCATTTGCACCGAACTTATATACAATCTTATGTGGTTCAGGCTCTCTACATGGACTGCATAATAAAAGGATAATAAAAAGGCGCTATGAAAAACCTTATCACTCCACTACTCGTTGGGATTTTACTGCTAAATGGCTGTAGTCAAATACAACACCCTCAGCAGCATGATTCAAGGCCAGATAACGCTGTAAAAACAAGCGTTGAAAAGCCAAAAAATATTGTGAAAAAGGAAGTAAAGGCCACAGATAACGCACCATATGATCCGCTCAAAACGGATGATTTATGGCTTCGAATTAAACACCAGCTCAGCTTTGCTGATTCCAACGACAAACGCGTAACGCAGCGAATTGACTGGTATCTCAAGCACCCAAACTATATGGATACCATCAGCGAACGTGCAGCGCCTTTATTGTATTATTTAGTTGAAGAAGTGGAAAAACGCGGTCTGCCCATAGAGCTTGCCTTGATGCCATTAATCGAGAGCGATTTTAACACCCAAGCCTACTCCCATAAACATGCCTCGGGGTTGTGGCAACTCACCCCCCTGATTGCCAAGCATTATGGTGCCAAGATCAATGCTTGGTATGATGGTCGCCAAGATATTGTCGATTCGACCCGGGTTGCATTGGACTTTTTGCAGTACCTACACAAGCGTTTTGATGGTGATTGGTATCATGCTATTGCCGCTTATAATACCGGTGAAGGCCGAGTGCTCGCAGCCATTGAACGTAATAAAAAAGCAGGTAAACCAACTGACTTTTTTCATTTGAAGCTCCCGCGCCAAACCAGACACTACGTACCCAAATTACTTGCAGCCTCACAGCTGCTAAAGCATGACTTGATGAAGTTTCCTAAGATCCCCAACCGTTCGTTAATCAGCGTTATCAAACTTGAGCAACAGGCGGTTTTATCAGACCTTAAAGGCTGGAAAGAAGTAGAGATACTAAATCCAGGATATGCGCGTTTTCCTGCATTGCTTGCAGGCCCTGAGCATATAGTCATCCCAACAGCACGGGTGTCGGAGTGGCAAAACATGCTCGCCAGTTTACCAAAAGTGCCAGCTGATACTTGGCAGCAGTACACCATTCGTCGTGGTGACTCCCTCAGTAGCATCGCAAAACGCTACTCAGTCACGGTGGCTGAGTTAAAGGTTTTCAATCAATTAAAAAGCGACCGGATCCGTGCTGGCAAAACGCTGATTTTACCTATCTTAGCTGACAAACAGCTGGACTATCGTGTTAAACGCGGTGATAGTTTATGGCGCATTGCAAAACAATTTAATGTGAGCGTTGCCAAGCTCAAGCATTGGAACCAGCTGTCATCCGACACGCTGAATATTGGCGATACTTTACAAGTATTCCTATCACCATAATCCCAGATACGCATAGGATGAACATGTCAGAACATAATAATAATAATGTACCTTCTGAGCACAACAGCGACACGACCACGAGTGCGCTATTAACACCACAGCCTCACAAGAACAGGCAAACGCATGGGCGGTTCAAGCTATCTCGCTCAAAGATGAACACCATTTTAGCGCTTTGCGCGATGTTTATTTCTGCGGCCTCTTTTTATGCCACGTACTTGCAAGCCAAAGCGGCACAAGAGCAGGTTTCAGCTGCTGAAAAACAGCTCAAAACGGAAACTTGGCCTTGGTTGCAATTTAGCTACAGTAATTTTGATTTAGACTCGACACAAGCCACTATTCGAGTCGACATTCGTAACTCAGGCACCGGCCCCGCAGTGATCCATCACATCAAATACGAATTGGACGGTGAAACCTATTATGATGTCACCGAGTTAATGGATGCCTGTTGCAATCTACATGCTTATCAAGCGGCATTAAGAGACGCACAAGATGAAGAGTCTAACATCAACTATCTAAAAAAGTTTGGCTGGTATGTCTCTAGCGAGCCACAAAAAATTCTCCTTGCCGATGGTGATAGTTTTAATATCTTCACCATGCCAAAGAGTAATTTTAATCGTGGATTATGGGATAAAATTGATGATCATAAATCTGTTTTCAAAGCACAGGCCTGTTACTGCTCTATACTTAAAGAATGCTATATCACCAATGAGAAAGCGGTGATCACTGAGGTACCCAGTTGTTCGACCATACCGACAAGTTCTATCAACAAGTAATACGTCACCTACTGCAATTTGAAGGTGAAGTATTTCACCTTTATTTAGACGTAAATGGTAATCCAACCATAGGCGTTGGTTTTCATATGCAAACTATTGAGCAATTTTGTCAGCTGCCGATGCAGGACAGACGCGCTAAGCGTGCTGCAACCTTGCAACAAAAGCACGATGAGTACCGCCGGATTAAAAGCAAACCCACAGGCTACAAAGCTTCTTGGTATGCACAATATACTGAACTGACACTGCCTCCGAGCGCCTCAAAACAGCTACTGATCAAACACATTCAAGGTTTTGAGAGTGCACTGGCACACTTTCTCGAGCAACAAGCTGTTGGCTGTATTCCTTATCACAAGCTCCCAACACCTGCGAAGCATGCACTTCTTGATATGGCTTATAACCTAGGGACAAACAAACTGTTTTTAGCGTTTCCTAAGTTGATTAATGCCATCAGCACACAAGACTGGAAACAGGCAAGCCAAGAGTGTAGCCGCCTCCATATTAGCCCTGCTCGAAATGAAGCAACTAAACGCTTGTTCCTTAATTGTCGTAAATACAACCGCTATCAGCTGGGATGGTTTAGCATCTTGTTTGAAAAGCTTAAACGCTGGTTATTTTAACCTTTAGCTGAGAAAAAAGGACGCGATAGGGTCGTAAATCAAGCCCTGCGTATTACGGTGAGAGTGGTAGAGGTGAAATTTTTTTACCGTCAGCGAAAAGGGCGCTATTGGCTTTGCCACAGTCGGCTCTGGCTTACAATTTCTAAATAACGTGATATGGGGTGAGAATGGATGCGGGTTATGATACAAGTCGCACTTTTCTCCAAAAGCGCGTAGCGGGTTGGCTAAATCTAGCAAGGCTTGTGGCTTTTGCTCCGGCTTTAAATAAAAAATACCATTGTGCTGCCAGTAACCATGTTCGCTAAATGACAGCATAAATTTAGGCACCGTTAGGGTGCTGGCAAAATCACACAGTTCGGCCACTTTTGACTCTTCCACCATAGCCAGAAATGCCAGTGTAAGATGCCAATTATTCGGTTGTGTATTGGCTTTGCTGGCACTCACGCTATCGACTAGCCACTGGCCGATATGTGCGCGAGCGTCGTCATCCATGCCAATACCAAAAAATAATCGCTTTTGCATCTCACACCTTTACCTTAAGGTTTAACTAACCGTTTCCCTACTAAAGTTAGCATAATCCCAGCAGAGAAACACAATAAGCCAATAAATTGCAGCCAGGCATTCTCTGCTCGCTTACTAAATGTAGACCCTTGAAAACGATAATGCCTTCTACCATCGGTTACCGATTCGGTATAAGCACTTCCTCTGTAATCTGATAAAAATACTGTTTTTTTGTCTAAGCGCTTTGCCATGGCAAGCTGAACTTGCTCAAAAAACTCACGGTCACCATTCTTACTATGAGGAACGAGATATGCGTGCCATTTGTTGTATAACTCAACGGGCTCGCCAGCTTGCAATACTCCCTGAGATTGATATTCAAACAGTTTTTCACTAAAAAAAAGTCTGTTTGTAGCCACTCCAAAATAGCCCTACACCGAGAGACACTAACAACACTGCTAGCATTGCAAGTTGCTTATATTGCTTTTGTTTTGATTGTTGATGTTGCTTATACCAATACTCTATATCTGGTATTTGGCTTAGTTCTTCACGCTTCCCTTGTGCTGATAAGGTTTGCATACATTCATCTAAAGATAAATTAAGCGCTGTCAGTAACTTTCTAAATACCTCATTAGAAGGTACAGACTTGTCGTTTTCTAGTTTCGATAAATAGCTTTGCTCAACGCACATTTGCTCTGCTAGCTGTGGTTGGCTCAAACCTTTTTGTGTACGGATCTGTTTAATAAAGTGTCCTAGTGTCATCACGGTCATCCTCGTTTATTATTGTTGCGACCCGGCACATTCTTGGCAATTCCTTGATAAATACCAAGTTGAATATTCAGGAATAAGTATGAATATCATAACATTACGTAAATTTCACGATTGCTTGTGCGTTTATCTACAAGGTTGCGGTTAATATAATGCTTTTTGATGCAGCCGCGCGCGAAACTCGCTAGGTGTGCACGCCTTTAGTGCTTGAAAACGGCGATTAAAGTTAGAGATGTTATTAAAGCCACACTGATCCGAAATAACGCTGATGGGAGAAGCTGAACTAATCAAAAGCTTACATGCTTTGGCGATCCGAAGCTGATTAATAAATTCTGTGACAGTGCGCTCCGTACGCTTTTTAAAAAAACGATGGAAATGGTTGGTGCTCATGTGCACTTGCTGGGCAAGGTCATTCGCACTCAATTTGTCTGTATAATGCTCATAAATATAGGCAATTACTCTATCGAACTTATCCTTGGCAGGATCATGGCGAGGGTCAAAGCGAAAACCACTACTAGCCAAATGTTGATAGTTTGATGTTGTCATCAAGGTGAGCATTTCAAGTAGTAATACAAAGCGCATTAGCGGCTCAGCATTTGCTATTTGCTCAAACCAGATTTTGGCTTGTTTTGCGACCTCCACAGGAAACTTAACGCCACGTCGTGCAGCATTTAATAACTCAGATAAGCCATGTAGTTCTGGATGCTGCGCCACTAGAGATTCTAACCAAGGCGCGGGAATTTGCGCGACGTGAACAACATGAGCAGAGTGATCAGGATTAGGTTTTGACTGCCAAGTATGCGGCAGATCTGGACCTAAGATAACCAAATCTAAATCTTCATAAGGCGCAATGTGATCGCCCACATGACATACACCGACACTGTTGAGCGTCAAACAGATCTCATATTCTGGGTGATAGTGCCAATTAAAAGGAATTTCCGGCAATTGATATAGGCAATAACGCCATGAACACCCGGGAGATGGCAGCACTTTTTCGTACATCGCTCGCATAGCAACTTCCTTTTACTGTGGGCTAATAAAACTCAACACCTGCTAGCTTTAATAAACCTATTAAAAATCTGCATGTTATAAGTTTTTATAACCACCACTCATTACACCTAGTTACATATCATGCAAATTCAATCACTAAACAATATTAATCTATCGAAATATAGCGATAACCCAAAGTGCAGTGAAGTATTTTTGTCAAATACCTCCTATTTAAGCGTGAAAAGTATCATTAGTAGATAGAAAGATACCGCTCAAAAAACATCCAAGACGATACCCTAGTTTCTGCCAACAACAAATAGGAACAATGGGCAGAACAATGAAAACAACTAAGTTGAAGCAATTTAAATTAAACAAGCTTGCCACCATAGTGACAGCAAGTACCCTATCGCCTTTTTTACTCACCTTATCGCCATCCACACTCGCTGCGGAAGAAGGCGCCACAGAAAATGTTGAAGTGATTGAAGTTCGAGGTATACGCCGCTCACTTGAAGCCTCTATGAATACCAAACGCTTTGCCGATGGCATTGTCGATGCCATCACTTCGGAGGATATTGGTAAGTTCCCTGACAAAAACATTGGTGATGCACTTCAGCGTATTTCAGGGGTCACAGTTGAGCGTCAATATGGCGAAGTCAGTGGCGTTACTATCCGTGGTACTGCCCCCGAACAATCACGTATTTTATTAAATGGTCAGTCCGTTGCTAGTACCGATTGGTATGACTTGGGGCCATCTACCCGAACATTTAACATGGAACTGTTATCAGCAGAGCAAGTAGCCGCAGTGAATGTCTACAAAACACCGGAAGCAAACATTGAAGAAGGTGCTTTAGGCGGTACAGTAAACCTTGTCACGCGCAAACCTTTAGACTTAGCGGCCCACACCTATATGGTATCAGCCGAGGCTGGTCGCTCCACTTTGTATGATGAAAATGATTTAAGTGGCTCGTTTTTGGGTAGCTGGAAAAGCGACGATGAAAAATTTGGTGTCTTAGCCGCATATTCATTAGAGCGGTTAACCTCTGGACGCCATGTCATAGAATCCATCGGCTCTTATGGCGAACAATTTAAAGCCAATCCAGATACCAATCAAGTATCACATATCTCGGCATGGGCAATTGGCTCCCAAGCATTTAGAGCCGAACGGGAGCGTACCAGCGCACAGCTCACCGCACAATTTGCACCAAGTGAAAACACCGAGTTCACAGTAGACTATTTTAACTTTGAATTCGACAACCCACATGTTAACCATAACTTCCTTACTGTTACCGGTCGTGGGGCAGGAACGACGGATGTCACTACCAATGATGCAGGCGGCGCTGAACGCGCAAGGGTATTACCTGCTTACGCATCAATCATCTATAACCCCACGATACGTAACGCTGTCAACATGGAAGTTGATGTCTTAAACCTCAGTGGTAAATATGTCGGTGATACCTTTGAGGTTAGTGGCGTGATTGGTCGCTCTACTTCGGATGGTGGTACGCAGTTTGGCTCCTCAAGTTGGTGGATCCCAGCAACCGATGAAGGAGACAAAATTGGCGATCCTGCTTTCCCTAATGGTCAAAATAGTACCGATGGTGGCTTTACTTATGATGCCACAGGCCCTTATCAAATTTGGTTTGATTCGCTAGATCCGACCGATGCCTCCCAGCTCAAATTTGCTCATGAATCAAACTTCCAAACGACGGTTCAAGAGCATGAAGTAAGTTATGCACAAGCAGATATTAAATGGATGCTAGAACATGATTACTTCAAGAACATCAAAGCAGGCGTCAAAGTAAACAAAAATGAATTTTCACGTATCGCGCTGCAACGAAACCCTGCTGATGTTATCGGCTTTGTGCCTGATGGAAATAGTTTAGCCAATTGGAGTGATGGTGTTTTTACCGATCTGCACTCACAAACGGGTGGCCACATTCTGAATTCATATGCCAAGCTTGATGAAGACAAGTGGTGGGATTTCATTACTGGAAAATATGAAGCGGGTGAACTGATCGAGCAGCAAGATCTTGGTAAGACCTATCATGTTGAAGAAGATGTGCTCGCCATCTATGTGCAAAGTGACTTCAGCGGTGAAAACTTCCGCGGTAATATCGGCTTACGCTATATAGACACCGAACAGCAGTCCACCGGTTATGTCGATAATACAACCTTTGATGAAACGGTAGACTATGATAACTGGCTGCCCAGCATCAACTTCGCCTATGACTTCAGTGACGACATTATTATCCGTGCGGCTGCCTCTAGCGTGATGTCTCGAGTCAATTATAACGACTTAAAACCAGGTCTGGCGATTGATGCGAATTTTGGTTCAGCCAAAGGTGGTAACCCCAACCTTAAACCATACGAAGCCGATCAAGCGGATATTGGTGTTGAATATTACTTTACCTCAGCTTCGTTATTTTCAGCAGCCGTTTTTGTGAAAAAGATTGACAACGTTGTCTTTTCTACAGAAGCCGTTGAATATGTAGACGGATGCGGAACCGACCCTTCTAAATATGATCAATGCCGAGTCACGCGCCCGCGTAGTAACGGAGACGGTGATGTAACTGGAATAGAACTGCAACTTCAACATAGCTTTGATAATGGCTTTGGCTTTATTACTAACTACACCTACGTGGATAGTGAAACCACTACACCAGATAATACAAAAGAAATGGTGCCGGGTGTATCTGAAAACTCATTCAATGGCTCACTCTTTTTCGAAAACGAGCAATTTAGTGCACGTATCGCTTATAACTGGCGCAGTGAATGGATTGGTTTAGGTGCGGCGCAAGCTGTGCGCAACGACAGCTACCAGCAATGGGATGCGTCTTTGGTATGGCACGCACTGGATAACTTAGATGTGAGCTTGGAGGGGGTAAACCTGACCAATGAAGTTATCCAGTCTTACGATACTAAGTATAACTTAACCCAAAATACCATTGAATTTGGTACTCGTTATTATCTTGGCGTTAGCTATAAGTTCTAACCTTGGAGCCTCAGTCGTTGACGGCTGGGGTCATTTGTCTATGAAAACTCATTTGCCTACAAAAACAATACAGTCACTAACAATTCTTGGTGGCGGTACTGCGGGTTGGATGTGTGCAGCCTATCTTGCTAAGCATCAACCTACTTTATCCGTCACAGTGATTGAGTCGCCACACATTGCCAGCATCGGTGTCGGTGAAGGCTCAACGCCGCATTTACAGCATTTTATGCAGAGCCTTGGAGTAAAAGAATGCGATTGGATGCCTGCATGTCAGGCAAGCTATAAAACGGGGATCTACTTTGATAACTGGAATGGCGACAATAGCGGCTATTTCCATCCCTTTTTTTCAGAAATGGATGCAAAAACCGCAGAAGTCTACTTTGTCAACGCCAATGCAAGACGCCGTGGTAGTGAGTATATTGATAAGCCTGAGCATTATTTTTTGGCGGCGGTACTTGCCGACAAGCAGCAAGCACCGATACCACAACAACCACTACCAAGAGCGCTTGAGTTCGGTTATCACTTTGATGCGCAAAAGCTTGCACAATGGTTAAGTGCATTTAGCCTAGCGCGAGGCGTCAAGCACAGACAAAGCACAGTAACTAGCGTACAGCATGACTCCCAAACAGTTATCGCGCTGACGCTGGAGTCAGGTGAGCAAATAAAGAGTGATTTTTACGTCGATGCCTCAGGATTTAACGGACTATTGATAGAAAAAACGCTCGAAGTGCCTTTTATTTCCTTTTCTGACCAACTACTCAATGATTCAGCCATCGCTATTGCTGGGGATAAAATAACCCCACTGCCCTCAAGCACAGCGGCTATCGCTATGCCGTGTGGCTGGCGCTGGCAAATCCCACTGCAAGGCAGAACAGGGCATGGTTACGTGTATAGCAGCGCACATATCAGCGCCCAACAGGCTGAGGCTCAACTGCGTCAAGCCGCGCAACTTGATACCGGACCCGCCAAGCACCTCACCATGAAAGTGGGCATGATGGCACGTTGTGTTGAAGGCAATGTGTTTGCCATTGGCCTTGCACAGAGTTTTATCGAGCCACTCGAAGCCACCGCGCTGATGGTCACAGGCTATAGCATTGAATTATTACATCGCCTGCTTTCGCAACAGCTTGAGGCACAAGCCATCAATCAACAACTATCTGATCTGGTGCTCGGTATTAAAGAATATGTACTGGCACATTACGCTACCAGCAAGCGTACAGATACTCAGTATTGGCAAGACGCCAAAGCCGCAGCGTTGAATGTACGCGAGCTTGATGCGCTGCTCACGCACTGGTGTGACGGCGGCGATTTTGACGCTTGGCTGCACCAACACAGATCTCAGTCACCTTATATTCGTCCAAGCTGGTACTGCTTACTTGGCGGAATGGATCATCGCGACAGCTGCTGCCAAATGCCCTTTGAGCAAGCACCAACACATATTGAGCTTGCCGCAAAAGCATACCTAACACACTTGAGCGACAAGCATTTTATTGCTCATACCAAGGCATTGCAGCAATTGCTGCTAAGCGATCAACGCAGTGCATAACCCAATTGTGGGTGGTGGTGAGGTTCCCCTTGATCTTTTTGTTTGTCTGCCCACAAGCGAAATTTTCACGCCATCACCCCTGTTTATTTAAGGTGGAAATACAATATGAAAAAAAGCTACCTCGTAATTGCCTTAGTATTGGCAACCTTTTTTACGGTGTCTTTTATTACCAATATTTTAGGCGCGATTTTTCCTGCATTAATAGAAAGCTATGACATAGGCCTCACGCTTGCAGGCTTTTTTCCATTCGCTTTTTTTATTGCTTATGGTGTGATGTCTATTCCTGCAGGTTTGCTGGTGCAGCGCGTGGGAGAAAAAAGCGTGATGCAGCTGGCATTCACGCTAGCGGCAATGGGCGCAACAACCTTTGTGCTGCTTCCCTCTTTTGCTATCGCTATGGTTGCGCTGTTTATGCTCGGGTGTGCCATGGCATTACTACAAGTCGCTATCAACCCCTTGCTGAGAGCCAGCGGCGGCGCAGAGCATTTTGCCGTGCTCTCGGTGCTTGCACAGTTGATGTTTGGCGCTGCGGCAACTCTCGCCCCGCTGGTGTATAGCAAACTACAATCTCAAGTCACCAATGCAGAGCAGGTTGGTGCAGCTTTAACTCACTTTATTCCTGCCGATAAAAGCTGGTTGAGCATCTATGTGGTATTTGCACTACTGAGTGTGGCCATGTTAGTACTCTCACAACTTACTCCATTTAGCGCGGTGCCTGAGCAAAAGAAGCAAAAGCTAAGCTGGTCACAAAGTGTCGCTTTTTTTAACAATAAAACCGCATTAAAATTCTTTGCTGCCATCGCTGCTTACGTCGCCCTTGAGCAAGGCGTGGCCAATCTTATTTCGGCCTTTTTGCAGCAATATCATGGCCTAGAGCCAACCACTCAGGGCGCAAAAGTGGTTAGCGAGTTTTGGCTATGTTTAACCTTAGGCTGCCTATTTGGGCTAGCACTGCTTAAATTTATTGATGCTCAAAAGCTACTAGTTTTATTCAGCCTTGGCGCTGCTACCGCACTACTATGTGCATTATTCGGTAGCACCGCTGTTGCCCTCGTTGCCTTTCCACTGGTTGGTTTCTTTCTCTCTATCATGTGGTCGGTTATCTTTGCCTTGGCATTAAACTCATTCAAAACTGGCCACGGTGCAATCACGGGAATTTTATGCACTGGGATCATTGGCGGCGCCTTTATGTCTCCCATTATTGGTTTAGCCGCGGAGCTGAGTGACAACTTACAGCTCGCAGCCCTACTGCTATTACTGCCGCTTAGCTATATTTTAAGTGTTGGTGTATGGGCTAATCCATTGATTAAAAATAAGACTTTTGGCAATAGTCAAAAGATGCTGTCTCACCCTCTAAGCGAAAATAGTTAAATGACGATGGATCACTCTTTATTATGTATCGACTTAGGCGGCACCAAAGCCCTTGTGGCTTCGGTTGCCCGCCATGAAGCCCAGCAGATACGCCAATATACGGTACCCAATCAAGCCGGTGTCGACCAAGTTAACGCCTTTATTATGCGCTTAATCGCCGATAACCTCACGGTCAACACAACCGGTATTGCCATTGGGGTACCAAGTACCCTAGATATACACAGCGGCACCGTGCTGACAACGCAAAATATCCCTAATTGGCAACATGTGCCGCTAAAGTCGTTGTTAGAACGCCGATTTTCGTTACCTGTGGTTGTGCATAATGATGCTAACTGTTTTGCATTTGGTGAATACTTATATGGTCGCCACCATGCCAGCAATCTAATTGGCCTCTGCCTTGGTACAGGCATTGGTGCCGGTTTTGTGTTTAACGGTAATTTATATACGGGTAACCATAGTGCCGCTGGAGAGCTGGGCAACTTAAGCTATCTCGATGGAATTATTGAAGACTATGCTTCAGGACAGTTTTTTCAGCGACAAGGTATTGAAGGAAAATGGTTGGCCGAACAAGCACACCGTGGCGACCCATTTGCACTACAGCAATTTGAGACTTTTGGCAGTCATGTTGGTCATGCACTCGCGCAAGTCGTCATGATGCTCAACCCTGATGTGATTGTGCTTGGCGGCTCTGTCACGCACTCATACCACTATTTTAAAGCGGCTCTCGATGCCAACATGCAGCAGTTACTTGGCGATACGCTGGCGCAATCCGTTCGCGTCATTCCAAGCGGCCTTAACCATGCTCCACTTCTAGGGGCATATGGACTGTTTCATCACTATAAAACTCACCATAATAACAAGGAACTAGCCAATGAAGTTTAACCGGCTTATTGCGCTACTTTTTGGGGTGTCGTCACCCCTTTATGCGCTCGACCAAACCACATTAAACTGGCTGAGCCAGAATCTGGATGTTAACTATACCTTATTAGATAGTAAGCCCAGTACCTGCCCAAAAGCACAACAAAAGTGTTATTACTCAGAGTTGAGCTTTAGCGTAGCCACAGAAAATACAAAGGCAAACCAAGACTTTGCTATCTTTTTTAGCCAACTAATGCCGATTTACCATGTTGAGGGCGATACCTTTACCATCACCCATATCAATGGTGACATCCATAAAATCACACCGACCTCAAAATTTACTGGATTTTCCAGCGCTTCTACTACAGTGCGTTTCTACACTAAGGACTCTCAAGTTACACGCTCGGAGTTTATGCCAAACTATGTTGTAACGGACGCACAGCTTCAGCTCACCCCACAAATCATCCTCAGCACACAACCTCAACTTGATAACGACACCGGCCTTGAATTACAACCTTATCTAATGCCATTTGATACGCTCAATCAACTGCAAACCAGCAGCAAAGACAAGACGCCATGGATGGGGAGTGAATACTTACATCAGCATCAAGTTAGGCCAACGCTTGATGCCGCAACAGGGCTGATCCCAAAGCCCAAGCAAATAACGGTACTGTCTGACAAACGACTGAACCTTGCAGCTGGTATTAATTTGCAACTTTCAGGCGTTTCGGCTGATGCGATTGCCATGGCACAACAGCGACTCAATACTCTCGGGGTAAAAAGCACCAAAGACGGGCTTAAAGTGAATGTCGCTGTAAAGCCAAATAAGCAATCAAGTCCACATTATCACCTGACGGTCGCCGAAAATAATATCTCAATCCAAGCCAATAACAGCGCCGCCGCATTTTATGCGCTACAAAGCCTTGCGGGACTACTAGATATTAGCGACTTGAGTATTCCTATGGTGGAGGTTGTTGATGCACCAAGATATGACTTTCGTGGTTTACACGTGGACGTTGCCCGCAACTTTCGCTCCAAAGCCTTTATTATGCAAACCATTGAACAGATGGCAGCATATAAGTTAAATAAGCTGCACCTGCATTTAGCCGATGATGAAGGCTGGCGCTTAGCCATTGACGGTCTTGATGAACTGACCTCAGTAGGCGCTTACCGCTGTTTTGATTTAACCGAAACGCGTTGCTTGTTGCCACAACTAGGCGCAGGCAATGATAAAAATTCGCACATCAATGGCTTTTACTCCGCAGCGGACTATATCGAGATCCTACGCTATGCCAACGCCCACCATATTGAGGTACTGCCCTCGTTAGATATGCCGGGACACTCTCGCGCTGCAATCATCGCCATGGAAGCACGCTACAAAAAGCTGATGGCACAAGGCAAGCAAGCTGACGCTGAGCAATACCGTTTAATAGAGCCTGCTGATCAGACGCGTTACCACTCTATCCAACATTACTACGACAATACGCTAAATGTCTGTATTGCAAATACTTACACCTTTATTGACAAAGTATTGAGTGAAGTAAAAGCACTACATGACCGCGCTGGAGTACCACTTCACACCTATCATATCGGTGCCGATGAAACCGCAGGGGCTTGGCTAAAATCTCCCGCATGTGAAAAATTGCGCTCAAGTGTGAAAGATTTTACCAGCTTTAACGGTTACTTCATTGAACGGATCGCAAAGTTACTTGATAAAAAAGGAATACAGGTTGCGGGTTGGAGCGATGGCTTAAGCGATGTACGGGCTGCGAATATGCCAGCTAAAGTACAGAGTAATGCTTGGGCGACATTAAGCGAAAACGGGCACGCGGTCGCCCATCGCTTCGCCAATCAGGGCTGGCAGGTTGTCTTGTCTAGCCCTGATGTAACCTACTTTGACTTTCCATACCAGTCACACCCACAGGAGCGCGGCAACCACTGGGCGGGTCGCGCTATCGAAAGCAAAAAGATATTTGAGTTTATGCCAGACAATCTTCCTGCCCATGCAGAGATCTGGACAAATACCAATAACCACGCCTACGTAGCCAACGACGGCGACTCATCGCTAAACCAAGGGGTGAAATTTTTCGGAGTTCAAGGGCATCTGTGGAGTGAAATGCTGCGCAGTGATGCACAAGCACAATACATGCTTTATCCACGGCTCTTGGCGCTTGCAGAGCGGGCATGGCACCACGCAGAGTGGGAATTACCCTATCAAGCTGGTCGTATATACAACCAATCTAGCGGTTATTTTACTGCGAAGTTAAAAGCACAGCGAGAGGCTGACTGGCAACGGTTTGTAGCAATATTAGGCTTTCAAGAAATACCCAAATTAGCGCAGGCTAATATCGCTTTTCGGATCCCAACAGTGGCCGCAACCACGTTGCATTCTGGCAAGCTGGATGCGTTTACCACCATTCCAGGCTTTGTTATTGAAGCGCAAAAAGCCGATGGACAGTGGCTGCCCTTTTCTCCTTCATTGCGCACTGTGCGGGCACTGAGGGCAAGAGAGCCAATAACAGGAAGAGTCGGTCGCGCAATGCCGTTGCAGCAATCGTATTCACCCTTGGAGTCTCTCACACTAAGACCAACAAAAGCACGCTAGATAGCGGCAACTACTGCCAACACACTGCAAAGCAAATTGTAACTCTAAGCTTTAGTTAATTAACCTGAGCTTCGGATAATTAGCTAGCCAAATTCTCGCTATTGGCTAGCGCTTGACGTGTGAATGTTTATGGATAACCTAACCAAGAAACGGCTGGCTTAGAGCAATTATGCAACCTCACGACTATATTTGGTAGCACCTTGATAGCGTCCAAAGCTGCTCGATAAAGGCGCACCAAATATATACCAGCACTTAGTCTTTCTCTAAACGCGCAATTACTTCCGCAATTAAGCTGGTCACTTGCGCTCGGTCTTCCCAATCCACAGCTTCCCAATCAATACCAAGGTCTAATTCTGAAATATCAGTAAACAAGAGCTTTTTCAACAATGAACTAGAAGCAATGTTCTTAATACTATAGTTCTGCTTTTTAATACTAGTTGCACTTTTTCCCTCTAGTGCATCTGATATTTTTGCTCCAATTGCTTTTCGATCACCAATATTCAATACTTTTTTATCGTGTTGGATTTTGTAATCATTTTCAATTTTCAAAACAACTTTTTTTACTTTTACAAAAGAAAAGCTTAATCCATTTTCGTATGCTCGAATGACCTCAGGGTACCTTGTTAAAACATTGTAGTTGTCAAAAGCCCCTAAAGAAATACCAAGATACTTTGCCTTTTCTCTAACAGTAATTCGCTTTTCACCAATTTTAAGGCGAGCTTGATCTAAGTAGTCAACTTCCATCATCGCTGCTAAAAATGCTTGTAGCTTACCGTATTGAGGGAGATCCTCTCTACTGGCATTTTCTTGGAACTGTTTGACTTTTGAGAGTATTGGCTTGCGTGCATAGACTTTAAACTGAGCAACATGACCAAACCCATAAGCGAAAACCAGTGCAAAAAAGCGCCTGTGTCCAGTGAGTATCTGATACTTACCATCATCAGTAGGGTATACCGTAGGCACTTGTATCATTTCAGATACAGCAATATTTTCTCCAAGTTCAACGATTGACTCTATTGTCGTATTCGCCTTTTTCCATTCGCTTGAACCATATTTAAGACAATTTACAATGCAAGACTTACCAACAAGAACATAGTTCTCCCCGTTGTATAGATCACATAATTTACGCTTGGATATCGCTCTAGATATAAATTGTTTCGCATGCTCATCTTCAATAAAAATACATGGCATAAATCTAGCGTTGGAAATATCCGGAGTAACCGAACTGAGAAAAAGAGATTTATACTCAAATGGTTCGCTATGCAGAAACTCTTTGTTATTCACTGTCGCAAGTAAAAGCTGTTCTAGGTTTTCGGCCATGGTTTCTGAGGACTCCGTAAAGATATTTAGCTACAACAAAAAGGTCATATGCTGACGAAGCATACATCCTATAAAGTTAATGCTCTCATGTTATCTAAAGATAAGATTAAGAGGCATTATTATATTGCAACTCAAAATGGTTTAGTACCTTTTAATAAAATAATTACTAGGTTGAAAATTAGCATTAGCCATCACTTTTGGAGCAAGGTTTATTCTTCCCAAAATCCCAAAAAACAAAATAAAAGCAATAAATTCAATAATTTGAATTCGAACGTTTGCGAGGGTAAATAAGAATTCATAAGTACCAAGCTGCGCTTTTCCTCTGTAACCTTAAAAACAAGGTAATGTGCAGACACATCACTTCAATATTGACCTGTACAACATGTTAAAGCTCAACAGAAAAGTAGGTTATTCATGAAACAAAATACAATGATAAAAATAGAAGAGACACTTAACCATACACTTTCAAACAAAGAGTATGCGCTAATCAAGTGGGCGTATAGCCACGGTTATGCTTCGGGACATACAAATGGCTTAGATGGTATTTTTATTAGTTCCAGCGCAATCCAAGACTTACTAGGTGTAGATTTGCAGGAAAAGTTTGATACTCAAGATTTTGTATCAGACCTTGATTAATCCTTATAATGGTACATAAAACTCAGCCAAAGCATATCACCACAACAAGCCTGGCAAGCTACAAAAATTATAATAAATGAGCCTGCCGGGGCTTGCTGATATTAACTTTTAATCGCTATTCATTAGATTTCTATCGTATTACACCTTCTCTTAGGTTTGTGCTGTTGTACATATTCAAATATTTCCTGAGCACACAACGAGGCGCTATTACGAGTCGTATCAACTTCTAAATCATAATCCAAAAAGTTATGTGTAGTTGGAATTTGCTGAATTGATAATCCTATCGGCCTATCTGCTCTTTGCTGCTCTCTGCTAGCTAATACGGCTGGGTCACAATGCACACCAACAATATAAGCATCGAACTTAGACAAGTTGTCTTGGCATGCAGCATGATAAAAAATCTCCTCACTAAACACTGCATCAACGATAATATCAATGTTACTTTCGGTCAGAGCAAAAATACTGCGATGAAAGCCCTGTAATATATCATTTGAGCTATTTTCATCTATCTTCGCGAGCAAAAGCGCATCCTGTCTGTATTTTGCTGGAAAATTAAATAAGAAGTCATCCATGCTAAAGTGAAAGTAAGGCTCACTTGCAAGCGCTTGAAACTCTCTTGCAATTGAACTTTTACCCGAGCTAGAAACACCATTTAAAAAAATACAAGCCATAGATAAACCTTAGGTTATTTAACCCCGAATGATTCAAAGTCAAAAGAGCTAATTTCAGATATTAAGAATCGATCGTCCAAACTGACTGGAGGTAGAAGCTCAATATAATTATCGCTCTCAATGCCAAAATTAACATGCTCTTTGCTCACCCTCTTTCCGCCTTCATCTAGCTTATATAGCATACGTGAAGCTTTTGCATGTTTTAAATAGTTTGGCTTATCGATAAAGTAAGCCTGCTCTTTCTTATTGATAATAATCGCAGCATCAACGCTGAGCTGCGGCCTTGCACCACTCTTTTCATCAAGCTCCAGCGCGACCTCGATCAAAACTGTATTATCAGTAACAACTGGGTCAATTCTGATCACTTTCCCTATTACAGTATTACTTCGTATTCCTACATTGACGCCTTGACCAATAGCAACTTTATCAGCTTGCCCTTGCGGCACCTTGATCATCGCAACTAGATCTGAAGTACTCCCCACTAACGCAATATTTTGTCCAATGGAAAGGCGCTGCCCAACTTCAGCATTTAAAGCTTGTAGCACACCATCTTGACCTGCTCGAACTAACAATTGTCTCTGCTTCTGTTCTAGTGCTTTCAATTCAGCTTCCATGAAGGAGATATTCTTTTCCATGAAGCTCAATTCTTCCTTTTGCACCAAGGCCAACTGTTCTATTTTCTCAGCAGAAAACACCAGTCGCTGTTTGAGTTGCTCAGCTTGGAGTTCTGTTTGCTTATAATCCACAGAGGAAATAATTCCGTCTTTATAGAGGTTGGATTCTGCTACCTTCTTGAGCTTTATTTGTTGATACTGCATTTCAAGTTCAAGATTGCGCTCTTTTTCATCAAGCATTTCTCTTCTATGGTTATTAGCCATCTTCTGCTTTTCAGAGGCTAGCTTAAAAACATCTAACTTGGCTTTCTCCACTTGCCGCGAGAGTTCCGGACTCGACAACTCCATAATGATACTGTCAGCGTCAACTTTTGCGCCCGGCTTGAGTATGACTCGCTCAATGGTTGAGTCTACAGGAGCACTAACTTGCTGAAAGGTTCGAGATTGTAACACTCCATAACCTTTCACCTCCTGTATTAACTCACCACGCTTAACCTGACTTAAAATTGGATTCTCTATAGCCCTCTCGGAATTCACAGTTGAATATAAAAAGCACACCACTGCTATCAATAAAATCGTAGCAAAAGCCAGTTTATTATTGATATTGAATGACTTCTTTTTCTCTTTTTTTATATCCACGTTAAGCCTCCACAGTTAATGTACATAAGCTTTCATCTGTTTGCATCGCCGACTTTGTCTTTGTACTGATTGATTTTATCTTCCCCTCTTCCATCGTCACCACTCGATCCGCAATATCGAAATATCGATCATCATGGCTGATCACAATAATCGCTTTTCCTTCATTTTTGATAGCTGGTAAGATTTGAGTATAAAACAGCTCTTTAAAGTGAGGGTCTTGGTCTGCGGCCCATTCATCAAAAATATACAACTCTCTATTTTCAAGAAACGTCACCGCTAATGCCAAACGCTTTTTTTGACCATCAGATAACGATATTGTTGAGAAGACTTTATCCTTAATTGATACTTTATCGCCCAGTCCCAACTGGTTTAAGTAGCCCTCAAACTTTTTAAGTTGATCATCAGAATAATTCCCCAACAAGGTATCAAAAAGATAAAAGTCAGTAAAAATGGCACTAATGAATTGACGGCAACTATTTAAATTTTCATCATTGACTTGATTGCTCCCAAAAGATATTGACCCTTTTTCATAAGGATAATGAAGGGAAATAACTTTGCTCAGTGTGGACTTACCTGAGCCATTACCACCCACAATGAAGGTAATTTCATTTTTATGTATATCAAGATCAATCGGGCCTAACGCAAACCTATCAACACTTGAGCCATAACTGTATTCTAGGTTTCGTAACTTCAAGGTGTCCCAACTTTTCAGTGAGATGATTTCTTGACTCGCTTGCTCCTCTGGTAAGTTGTCAAATATATCGTTGATTGCTTTTAAAGATATATTTGCCATTGATATTTGCGGTAATGCATTAAGGAGTTTACTAACTGGAGATGCAATGAACAACAGCGCCATAATAACAGCACTTAGCCTTTCATTTGTGATAGGGTTATAACTAATAAAAACGAAAGCAACGAAGCCGATAACAAGAAAACTGATTAAATCACCGTAATTAATTGCACTCGTAATAATAACACTTCCTTTTTTATCGTTATTGAGCACCTCATATTCATGTTTTAGTAGAAACTTATCAAAAAAGTACTTCTGCTTATCATGATTCATCTTAAGCTCTTTCGTTCCATATAACAGGCTGCGAATTGCCACGTGCAACCTATCAATGTTGTTTCGACCTTTCTTAAAGTAAAGACTACCAATATACATAGGAAGTACATACGAAATAGAGCCAAAGATGATAGCCAATGTGGCATAAACAAAAACCGTCGTGTTTAAATAAAATAGATAGCCCAATATGAAAATCAGACTCACACTAGAGATGACTAGGTCGGGAAAGGTCTTCGCACCTTGCACTACACGGCTAACATCGGTGGTAATAGTGGCCATTAACTTTGCCGAGCCAACATTATCCAGTGAAGAAATTGGTGCTTTGATAATTCGGTTGTAAATATCAACTCTTTGCTGTGTTGTCATGTCCATACCAACCTGCACCAGAATTATTTGTGATACGGTCTTTAGCACCAAAATTGACAAGCAAGACATGAAGAAAAGAAATGCAAAACTATACCTACTAACATCAAAAAACCATACTCTCTTTACATCGTCAGAAACTATTGAAAGCCCAATACCCTCTACTGGAAGACTGTAAGTAAAAATGGGTAGCAACATGGCATACACCACGCCTGCCAGCGCTCCAAAAACAATGGATATGAACAACTTGTTAGGTGCAAAATCGGTAAACTTTTTAAATAAACTCATACTTCAATCACTTTTTTAGATTAATTATGGTTTCAGACACTTCTGTTGAGTCTCGACTAGAACGATGGAATTCAAGATTCAAAAAAGGCTCAACAACATCATCATACGCAGGACTAAATACAATGCCCGACTGCCCTGTAGAGTTCATATGCAGGTGCTTAATCTCACTTTCATTTATTTGGGTGATCTGTCTAAATGATGCGCCTGAAGACTGAATGTAACCTTCCGTTTCAACAAAATCAGCACTTGCCACGTTTACTGTATTCGGAGATCCGCCATTACCAACGCGGCGCTCAAAAATAGAATCCAGCATATTCATGTTACTAAATGGGACGTGTTGATAAACTACTTTGTGTACTTTCCCCCATTGCCACTGTTCCATATCGCTACCTAATAGCAGAGACAATTCATCGATTGCATCAGATAAGGAACTAGATAGCTCTTGCTGGCATCGAGAGGACTGCGATGCAGCACACCAATTATCTGTTTTTGAACTTATCATGCTTGCTAGCTGATCTGCGGAGGTGTTGTTAATAAAGTGGTCAAATACATTGGCTTGTGACGTGCGATGCCATGAAGCTTCTAATTGAGGAGCCAACACTTTTTGTTTCAAATGACGAAACCAACTAAAGTAAATAGCTGCCCCGACACTATCAGCTCCCATGTCTAAGTCCCAAGAACGAAGTATACTTACAGCTTGCTTGTGAACAACGCTATCGCCTTCATATTGAGTGAGCAATTGCACTAACTTCTGTGCACTTAAATCTAGAGTGTCTCCTTGAAAATCAATCATATCTTCTATTGTGAGTGGTGATGACTTTGATGCAATAAGTGCTTCGATCCGCTGTGCCCTGTAGGGTGGAGCCCAATCATGGGAGATAAAGTACGGGTATTCGGAACCCACTATTTTATTATTCGCAGAGACAATATACCCTTTTTCAGGGTTAAAACTCATGGGTAACTCACGGAAAGGAATATAGCCTTGCCATTGATTGGTTGAGTTCCATCCTGATAAAGGAAATTGTCCCTCTCCATTTTGACGTTGTGGAATTTTCCCAACCGCTTGATAACCAATATTATTATTTTTATCGGCATACAAAAAGTTTAGACTCGGACTACCAACCATAGCTAATGAGCTTCTAAACTGCTCCCAATTTTTGGCATAATTCAACTTAAGAAAACCGTCGAAGCTAGTATCATTTGCATCAAGCGCCGTCCACCGAAGTGAAATTACATTGTCTACGAAGTTAGTCGCATCTGAAATGATTGGCCCTCTTACTGTTGAGCGCACATCAATCTCAACTGGCTTAAATTCTGGATTTAGACTCGCTGGAAAAGCCTGCTTCACATAAATTTTTTCCCGTCTTACGTCAAATGCTTTCCACTCACCATTCTCTTTGTACATTTTGGCATCTGCGCCATTAATCTGCTCCAAAAATAGATCCTGAGTATCTGCCATCATATTTGTCACCCCCCAGGTGATATCATCATTGTGGCCAAATACAACGACAGGTAAACCAACTAAAGTCATTCCCTGCACATCCAGCTTACTTCCTTTCAAATGTGTGAAGTAGAAGGGGGCAGGAATTTGTAAGTTTAAGTGAGGATCATTTGCTAAAATCGGCCCAGTTCCTTCGGTAAAACGATCGGCGACAACCCATGCATTGCTACCTAAATATTTTCCCCCAACACCTATTTCTTCAAGTGCCGCTTTGGTCTGTATTAGCCCATCAGCTTGATTCAGTATTTCCTGATTAGACACAACCACAGGTGCATCGTTTGGATAATTTTCAATAATTGCTTGTGCTAATTTTGGTTCCAAAGTTTCAGTGGCAGTCATATTCACAACCTCACTCCACATCGTGCCTGATAAATTAAGGGACAACAGCTTCATGATCACCAACGAATCTTGAGGCTGCCATTCGGACATTGTGATATCAAGCAATTGAAATTCTGGCGGGAGTGCTATATCTGTCTTAATGTAGGCATTGATACCATTGGCATAAGCCTCTAGCACAGCGCGTGCCTCACTACTTAAATTATGCAAAGCTAATTCTGCTGCTTTATTAAGCCCAACGGTCCGCATCCATATATCTCGCTGTAATGCTTCGGCTCCCAAAACTTCACTTAACCGTCCTTGTGCCAGACGTCTTTGCAACTCTAATTGCCAGAGGCGGTCTCTTGCATGACTAAAGCCGAGTGCAAAAAGTGCGTCATAGTCAGATTTAGCATTTATTGTAATGTAACCTTGCTTATCTTTTATTATTTTTACAGGTTCTGTTATTCCTTCAGATAACCAGTAGGCTTCTTTAACATCAATATTCTTAAAGATGTAACTACCGGTTAAAAACAGCACCAATGCTGTAGGTAAAACAATTAGAAAATATATATTTCTTTTAAAAGGGTGCATACTTAAGTTTCTCTGATCCTGATACTGATAAATTACTGCCTATATCGCTTAGCCACCGTAGTGGTACTAAAGCCAAAGTAATTGCTCACTTGAAATAATGTCACTGGCTATCTGTTCAAACTTTTCGCTGCTGATAGACCCCATAGTAAAGTGAGCTTCTTGTTGTGATTGCCGCTTAAAGTATCTATACCTCAAAATAAGATACTCAAAACAGTCAATCAGATTTATTACTCTTGCAATGGACTCAACTTCAATATTGTCTAGGGGGTGCTGAGTATGGTACCCGCTCAGAAAATGCTTAGCATTTGCTTGATGGCACCGCTCCCTTTGCACTTTATTTAAGTCACTCATGCTTCCCACACTCGCCCGTATAGCCAACGCGACATCAATGATAAAGTGACAGAAGTGACAGCTATCAAAGTCGATTGCATATAGTTGGTTATTTGTTTTTATTAAGTTATTTACAGCTAAATCACCATGATTAAGTCCATAATTCTGACTATTCATTGGCAAATTACTCAGCCACTCTATTTCACTTTGAATAAATAACCTTAGTTCATCATCAATATCCACTGCACAATCATTGAGCAAGTTTTTCACATCGGTTACTACGCTCGCTTCCGTTGGCCTTTTGAATTGCTCAGGACTCATTGAACAACCAACCTTATGAATGCTGCCTAACAGTTCCCCCCACTGAAACAGAAGCTCACTATCAACGTCTGCTATCTCAACCTGTTCTCCAACTAACTTTACAAATGCACTTGCGATATAGCATGACTCATCCGCTTTGACGCAAACTTGCTCAAGTAAACGGTTAAACTTTGACTCTGCAGGCTGACAAGTTTTGACATTATGTGAAGCTAAATAATTTAGCACTTTCATTTCTGCATCGTATAGTGATGTCTGCTTCTTTTCGCTTGGCGTCAGACGAAGTACATAATCCTTATCATGCTGAGTAAAGGAGTAAATGAAGTTCTCAGACTGACTGATACAAACACTATCACCTACCCCCAGCCACATTTCATAAGCTTTTTGTACCACTTCTGTGCTTGGTATGTTCATCATACTCTTCTTCTCTCACACTTTGCTCTATCGAGGAAATTGAAAGAACATCTCATGTGTGAGACATTCTTATTTCAGCTTATATCTGTGATTATTCTCCCTTCAGCTTATATATAATTGAGCTGTCTAAGAGTCGTTTCAGTGGGTAACAGCATGCAAATAATGAAATTAGTATTATCATTAAGACTGATATCAGAAGCATCCCTATCGTCATTGAGTCAAACGAAATCATACTGTTAACCTCAGTGGTAAGCCAGAGAATGAAAAGACCCAGGCTACCCAAAGCTAAACCTACAAACACAGGTTGACTAGTGTCACCGATCATTAAGGTGTACAAATCTTTCTTTTTTGCACCAATCGCACGGCGAGTGCCAATCTCTAACTTTCGAAGTTGGAGGTTATAACTCAGTGTTCCATACAAGCCTATTGCGGCTAGAAATAATATCAATATCGTTAAGAGCCCTGAAGTCAACGCTGCTGTAATATCTCCGAAGAGCATTTTTGTATGCAACTCTGATAACATATCAAAGTTGAATACAGTGAACCGAGAATCTACCGCACTTACAATACTTGCAATTTGCGCACGACTCATCAGTTGTTCCGCTTTAAACTGAAGCATCAGGTAATAGCTAGACTGAGATTCAGGCATATATACTCTGGCGGTATTCGTATCACCAGAAGGAAGAAAGATAGGCTCTACAACGCCAACAACCTCTATTGGTGTACTTCCACGAGTGAAACGCTTGCCGATCACATCTTGGCTGCCGCCATACATTTCAGCAAAAGCTTCATTCACTATCATCACCTGAGCACCCGACTGAATATCTGAACTATCAAATAGGCGACCCGCAACAAGTGTTTGCTCTATCATTGCAAAATAGTTTTGGTCAACTTTTTTACCTAGCGGAGTTAGTCTTGCATTATTTTCAACATCTTTCATTGCCCAAGTACTAAACGGGTTAACAGGTGACTTTGCTTGGCTCACAGATGCAATCTGCGGTTGTGCTTCAAGTCTATCCCTTAATGCTCTCATGACTGCGACTGAGGCATCTTTACTGAGCGGCTCTGACGTCATGGTCTTTACTGATAGCTGAGCTTTGTTCTCTACATTAAATCCCTTATCTTTATAGATTGTTTCGATAGCAAGCTGAAATAAAGTGATATTGGCCAGAACTAAACTAGTCACCAACCCAACTTGGCTAATGATCAACAACTTTCTTTTTCTTTTAGATACCTGAACCCCAGTTCCTTTACCACTTGACTGTAACCCTTCTTTTAACTTTTTATAGTTAACGATACTAATCCCAACTTTGGCAAAAAATAATGCAAGGCTCAACGCAGAGACAACTGCAATAACGAAAGTAAATAGCGATAAGCTAAGTTCATTTGCTCTTGGCAATACTTCATTCAAATAGTGTCCCAACAACATAAAGCCAAAACTTGCTATAACTAAGGCTATCACCGTAGATATCCCTAAGAGAACACCAGACTCTGCGAACATTAGCTTGAATAGATCAGACTTTTTAGCTCCGATGGCTGCATGAATAGACAACACAGTTTGACGTTCAACTGTACGAGACATAAATAAATTAAGTAGGTTTACACATGAGATTAATACCAAACCAGTTACACCGCCTAGCAACAGTATCGCCATAACACTACTATCACCCATAATGACATCTTTAAGCGCAACTAAAGCAATTTCGATACTCCACCCGGTGGCTATCCCCTCCTGCTGCCAACGCGAGTCAACAAGCGCTGAAAGTTGTTGTTCTGCCAACTTCATATCAGTATTTGGCTTTATTGCACCCACAAAGAATAGCGCATCACTTACATTGCCCCAGTACTGTCTTTGCGCGTCCTCAAAAGAGTTGAAATCCCAAGGTAGCCATACTTGCGTTTCGTGGCCTGTTTTTAGCAATTGTGGCTCTTTAAAGTCCTTTGCAGCCACACCAATGATTCGATATTTAATGCCTGCTAACATTAAGGTTTTAGACAGAATCTCTGGATCACTACCAAATAGCCCTTGCCAAGTTTGATAGCTTATCACCGTTACTGGATTATAATTATTCAGTGCCTCTGTTTCGCTAAAACTCCGCCCCATATACATATTCATATCAAACATACCTGTAAATTCTGGGGTAACGGCCCCCGTATTTACCGTAGGTTGAGATGGAATTGATGAAATAACATTTTGTTTGTAAGCAATGATAGTCGCATTATCAAAGTAACTTTGGTTTTCGTATAAGTAGACTAGGCCTGGGTACGTAAACGCGTTTGCTCTTGGGCGTTTATCTGGATCTAGCAGCTTGTGCTCAGCAACAAACATATTTTGTTGCTCAGGGTAACTGAGAGGCTTAACCAGAAGTAGATAATTTAGCGTAGCGATACAGAGGAACGCACCGAGCGTGATCCCCATTGTCGTGATAACCGTAAACACAAAGCCAAGTCGATGTCTTAGACTCGTCACGGCATCTTTGATCAAGAGTAAACCATTTTTCACGCGACTTTCTCCGCTACTGCAGGGGCTGGTTGGATCACACCATCAAGTAGATACAATCTTCTTTTCGCCATATCAGCATAGCGAGGATCGTGAGTTACCATACAGATTGTAGTCCCTTTGTTATTTAGGTTAGCCAACAGTCCCATCACAAGATCACCACTTTTCGAATCTAGGTTACCAGTAGGCTCATCCACCAATAATATGGCAGGTTTTTTTACCAACGCGCGAGCGATTGCCACACGCTGCTGTTGACCACCTGACAAATAATTCGGCTTATGATTTACCCTGTGGCTCATATCTACCAGCGCAAGCACTTCGTTTACTCGCTGTTCCACAGCTTTACTATCTAGCTGGGCGTTGCCATAGCGCAAAGGAAGTGCAACATTATCAAAGACTGTCAATTCATCAATAAGATTAAAAGATTGAAAAATAAACCCAATTTTTTCGTTTCTAATTTCCGCTAACGCATCATCAGATAACCCTATTATATTTTCGCCTTCAATTAGGTATTCACCATCTGTTGCGGTGTCAAGCAGTCCTAAAATTGATAATAATGTTGATTTACCACACCCTGAAGGCCCTGATATTGAAACAAATTCACCTGGTTCAATAACGAGATCTACACCTCTTAGCGCATGTGTATCTACATCTTCCATTTCAAAGACTTTAGTAACTTTTTTTAGTGTTATCTTTGCATTACTCAAAATATTGACTCCCAATAAGGTGCATACATGTCAAACTTGACCAATTTAAAGCCCTAGTTAGTAGGCCCTAAATGCTACTGGCGATTTATTTTGTGTATGCATTAAAAACAGTATTATCAGCTGACCTGTAATACATGGCTCTGTTATTAAAAAGCCATCCTTCATACGGTGGCTATGATATTGAATTAACTACCTTCCTTTGATTCCAGTAAAAAAGACTCTATAGCTTGGCTTAACGAGTCAACAGACGGATCTCGCAATATACTAAAGTGATCGGCTACAACAGGGACAACTTGTAAACTCTCACAATGCGCTAACCACTTAGCTTCTTCACTCACTTGATCCACGTCGCTAGATAAAGCCTTCACCCATAGAGTGTGGCCTCGATAATTAGACAGCTGATATGCCATAGTAAGTGACTCAAGTGCCGATATTACCTTTATACGCTCATGCAAATCTGTGGCAGATACTGCCGATGAGAATATATTTTGTTCTATTCCTCGAGCCACAACCATTTCACATAAGACTTCAACCTCTGTTTCGAATACATTTGTAGGCAGTATCCCCAAGTCAACATTTAGCTCCAATACTAAAGAATGTAAGGCTCTATGCTGGGGTGATAGCTCAAAGTCTGTATGGCTTTTTATTGTCTCTGGTGTATAACTGTCGATTAACACCACTGACACATTCTGTTCTAATTGGGAAGCCATTTCAAGTGCTATCATGCCACCAATTGACCAACCAGCCAAGGAGAAGCAATTAATACCATGATTATTAAGAAGTTTATTATATTTTTCAGCTACCAAAGATAAACTTGCTTCATCTATTTCCGAGGTGCTAATCCCATACACTGAACCTTTTACGTTTAACTTAGATAATAACGGTGCATAACATGCCACTGACCCACCAACAGGGTGGATTAACACCAGCGCTGGTGCCTCTTTAGACCCCTCAGACAAAGTAATTAAGTGTACGTTACTCTCATCATGTCCTTTTATATTTTCTGATGCCAACACATCGACCAACTCTTTTGCTGTTGGGTTTTCAAATATATCTTTTAGTTTCAGATTACTACCAAACTTATTGTTGATTTCTCTTGTCAACATGGGCACCAATAATGAGTGCCCTCCAAGGTGGAAGAAGTTAGTCGTCATATCTAATTGGTTTGGCGCTTTGTCTAGCACTTTTGCAAACACGTTGATTAGATCTTGCTCCGCTTTAGAACTGGGAAGCTGAAAATTGCTCACGCTAGGTGTGTGATAGCCAGCTAACAACTCAGCTTTATCTATTTTCCCATTAGCATTTAGCGGCCATTCGGTAACAACCTCAAGGTATTGAGGCAGCATATAGTTTGGCATCACAGCTTTCAGCTTCTCTCTGATCCCATCCACGCTAATCTTAGCATCAGCTAGTTTGATAAAGGCGATGAGTTGTGGCCCATGAGGTTGATTTTCAGTTAATACCAAAGCTGACTCAACCTCTTCAAGTCCAATTAGATGGCTTTCAACTTCAGCTAGCTCTAATCTATATCCCCTAATCTTAACTTGCGAGTCCTTTCTCCCTAAGAACTCAATACACCCAGACTCGGAGTACTTCACTAGATCACCAGTACGATAGATCACACGGGAGCCGATTTGTTTATGCGGGTCATAGTATGGATTATTAATAAATACTTTTTGTGTCAACTCGGGTTTATTTAGATACCCGCGTGCTAAACCATCCCCGCCGATATACAACTCGCCAATATGGTGCTCAGAGCACAACTCCAGCTGCGCATTCAGTATGTATAATTGATTGTTTTTATTAGGCTTACCTATCGGTATAACCTCATTCACCAGATCAGCTGCTGAAGTAACATAAGTCGTAGCAGTAATTGTCGCTTCCGTAGGGCCATAAGTATTTACCAAGATCGTACTTTGTGGCATTTGCATGTAATGCCGCTTAACCGTCGAATGGGTAAGCTCCTCGCCACCAACAATAACCATTCGTAGCGTTGTTTCTTCAATTACTACTTCTTCAGTAAGTTGTTGCGCCCAAAATGCCGTTGGCAAACTAGCTATTGTTACGCCTTTTTCATCGCAAAATTGAGTAAATTGCGCCAGCCCCAACATGCAGTCTTCATTTCTAATCTCTAACCTTGCACCATGACAAAGCGCCCCGAAAAATTCTTCAATAAAGATATCGAACGAGGTGTTTGAAAACTGTAACACACAATCTGTGTACGAAATATTATAACTATGTGTGATATGATTTTGATAGTTCACAATAGCTTTATGCTCAATCATCACGCCTTTTGGCTGTCCTGTCGAGCCTGAGGTATAAATCACATACGCCAGATGTGATGCGCTCACACCAACCTCTTGTGGCCGAGTACGTGGATACGCATCACACAGGTGTGGCTCCCCTAAGGCAAATCCATCTAACC
>NZ_RCSQ01000035.1:0-42871 GCF_004103255.1 Pseudoalteromonas sp. PS5 | reverse complement strand
ACGCTGTTAGCGTCAGATTTATTCTTTCAAATTGTGCAAGTATTAAGTCTAATTGGCATTAGTAGTAAAAAAGACGTTTGATGAGTGAGAAACCAATTTATAGCGCTTGAAGCAAATTTTATAGTAATTCTATTTCAATATTTATGCTCGAAATGCGTAACAGCAGATAAAATATAAGAGAAGCTAGTTTGTTATTTTTTAGATGGCAATTATTTAACATCGTCCCAACTAGCACTTGTATCTGAACAATAATAGTGGATACAGCTAACCGCACTTTAAGTTTTAAAAACTAAATTCAGGGAAAATCTGAAGAATAACGAATCTACTATTCTTCAGATTTTTTATTTGTTCCAAATACTATTATTTTGAAGCAGATTACTGTTAAGTAAATATGATTAGTTAAAAGTTTTCTATCGTGTAGCCGTTGGAAAACAGAGATCAGCAGAGGCGTTTATTAAATGTTTATATGGCATTCTTCGAACAAATACCACTTTGTATGACATTACTTTTTCACTATTTCTTCTAATGTATCTTCATCTATTACTTCTGCATTTTCAACGATACGCTTACCACCCTGAATCTCAATGCGCTTGTGGTGTTTGTTAAGCGCTAAAATTTCATCACAAAATTGTGCTGAAGGGTGCATTTCATAAACATAATCGATGATTTTTCCAGACTTTTCATCTTTAACATTTGAAATGTTGTACTCAGATATAGCCCCTTTTTCAATCAAATCCTTCATTGTTGTAGTCATATCACGACGTAGGGCTTTTAGTTTATTTTCTGTAATTTCATCATCAGAATAGATAGAGCCATACTTTTCCATGATTGAAATCAAACGAAAATGATATGTTTTACCAGGAGCTGCATATCGCCAAAGGTGATAGAGACGCAACATCATCCAACGCGATAAACCGCGTTTTAACTCTTGCGCACTATTAAAGTAATAACCTTTATACTCCAGATTATCAATCATGTTGTGTACAAAAGCATTAAGACAAGCTACACATTTTATGTTTCCACCCTGTCCTTTTTTGCCACTAAAATGAAGTGAAGACAAAAAGTTCATGTTCGATTCGTAGAAAGAATCATCAATACTTGGATTCTTAGTATCTGTTGCGGTGTATTTAAAAGAAAGTTTTGAACCTTGAAGTGCTTCTAGTGACTCCTTAATTTGAGGGTACGGCATCGACTGTCCAACAGCCTTGAGTTCTTGGGCTAGTTCATTCATAGAAAAGATAACAGCATATTGAATACCGGACTTAAAATTAATCTTTACTATTTTCCCTTTTGAAGCAAGACGAATAAGTGCACGCTCAACTTTTTCTTCACGATCAGAAGGCCAGACCAAAAACTCCTCGTCATCGCCATCTTTTTTCGTACTCACAACAGCAGGCGTAATTTTTATCTCACCCTCATACAAAATCCCATCAACTTTCTCTGAAATTTTTCTAGTAACGATCGTTTTTTTTGGCGCTTCTTCTAATGGTAGTTTTTTATGACCAGAGCGAACAAAACGACCCCATAAGTCATAATGATTAAAGGTATTTGAGTAGGCTCTCAAACCATGAGCTGCATGCTCTATTGATACCCGAACATCTTTATTATCAGTGAACAATGCCAAACTTTCATTATCGATAGCACTTTCTACACCATGGATCTGTCCACGAAGTGAATCGGGCAAATTGTCAACAGAGATGTTCACCTTCCGGCTCATTGTTTTACTTCCAAATTTTCATGACGTCTAATAACAACATATTCAGCAGGAAAAGTTAATGATTAAAGTTAGTATAAAAGTGATCTGAGGTCATTTTTTTTGTTTGGATCATTTTTTTACTAACTGGTTCAATTTTCAGATCAACATTTTACTAAGCTAGCACTTAAAAGCCCATAAAAACCCTCTCAATAATCTAGTTTTTTGCTGATTTTGACCCACTACACCACGCCCCTGTGGAAAACTACAACCTAAATTAGTATAGATCTGATCTCTACTTAGAAGAGATCAGATCTATACTTACATTTTATGATCGGATCTTACCGCTACTGTGAATAACCAACTGATTTTACTTAGTAATAAATTGATCTCATTAATAAAAAAATAGCATATACCTGTGGGTAAGATGTGAATAACTATAAAAATAAAATACTAGTTAGTAAAAATCAGATCTGTTAGTTGTAAGAGATCTGATCTTAACCAAGTAATATTGTGATCTAAAAAAAACAATAAAATTTATATAAAACATATAGATACATACTAAAATTTAAACCTTAGCCTTTAATACCTATATATTTAGCCATATCTAACCTTTCTTATTTATTCTTAGATGTAAACATAAATTACAAATGTCTTTGTTTTTTTGTGTTTACAGCAAATTGAATGGACATTATAATTATTAGCATCAAATGAAGGATAATGTGTATGTCTATAAATAACAATGCGCTCTCAACGTACAGACTGTTAAAAGCAACAGCTGAAGTCGCCGAACAATCTCTTGCTGGTCGGATACAACACTATCGCGCTCATTTAAAAACCGAAGAAAAAGAACTTCGAACTTATACGCAAAAAGCAGCTGCTGATCTTTTAGGTGTCAATAACAGAACACTCAAACGACGTCATGACCAAGGTGACTTTGACAATATAAACATTAAGAAAGGTGCTAACGGCCATTATGCTTATACATTATCAAATATCTTCGCTATGGCCGAAGTATTAGGTGTAAGTGCAGACCAACGTAAAGAAAAAGACAAACTTCAAGTTATCGTGATTAATAGCTTAAAGGGTGGATGTGGAAAAACAACGAGTTTGGTAAATATTGCAGCAGCCTTAGCCACTACAAATATTAAACGCTATCGCATAGGGATCATCGATCTCGATCCTCAAGGATCTTCGTCCAGCTTTTTTCCATCAAACGATCATGAGCCGATCACAGTCGGTGATTTAATGAGAGATTGTATTGATTTAGATGAAGGTGAAACATGGGAAGATCTAGTTTCAAGTGCATTTCAGACAACCCACATACCAAATATTAGAGTACTACCATCAGGTATGGATGACTTTTACTTTGAACATGAAACTGCTACCGAATTGAAAGAAAGCTCAAGCTATGAATCAACAAGACACTATCATAAGCTCAAAGAAAAGGTTATAGAGCCTGTACAAGACGAGTTTGACATAATTCTTGTAGATACTGCACCATCACTTAATTTCATGTTCTACAATGCACTGATGGCTTCTACTTCAATGTTGATCCCTGTTCATCCAGAAGCGGTTGACTTCGATGCAAACAATAAATATCTAAAACGCCTCGGTGAAATTTATCACACTGTTGCAGCATTAGGTCACGAGGGGTGGGATTTTATGCAATTTTTGGTAACGAATTACGTAAAAGGAAACCATTCACAACGGGATATTGTTAAGGATGTGCGTAGTGCATTTGGTAGGCAAGTAATGAGTTACCCGATCAACCATAGTTCTGCTATCACCGCAAGCTCCTCGTCGTTTAATACGATATTCGATCAAAAGACTTCTGATAGCCTTGCAAGTAGAGAGTCTTTACTTAAAGCACAAGAAAATATCAAAGACGTGGTCGATGAACTTGAAATGCTTATTCGCTCAAATTGGCCTTCAACACAATCCTCGCTAGCAGAATAAAAAAGGTATCTACAAATGGCTAGAAAACGCAAAAATGACACAAGAATAGACCCTTTTGCAACCGCTGTTGAGGGTAGTAGTTTGGATGATCTATTGGATCAGGCAAAAGTAGGTGATGTGGTTACAATGCCTGCTCCAAGCGATCCTAATCGCACGATTGTATTGACCTGTGAGATCATTCCATTTTCAGATATTGAGAATAAAACAACAGTATTTGGACAAAATCGCCGCGAGCAATCTTTGTTAAGCGAAAAAGCAGTTGCTGATATTTTACCTGCAATCAAAAAAGACAAGCGTAATTTGCATCCAGCTCTATGCTGGAGGCACGATGGCAAGTTACACGTATTATCAGGGTCAAGACGCCGCAAGGCCTGTTTATTAGCTGAAGCTGATTACGTTGTTCTGAGTTCCAAAGATTTTAACGAGGAAGATGCTAAAACACTGGCGGTTTCTTCTGATCAGTATATTGCGCCTAGTTTATGGGAGTTAGGTAAAGCATATAGCGATACTAAGCATGCTTTGATCCAACAAGGTAAAAAAGGATCTTATCGAGAAATAGCAGCAATTGAGGGAGTTTCTCATACCGCTGTAGCTGACGCACTAAAGGCATTTGAAAGCATTCCAGTAGAAGTACTAAAGTATTATCCAACCGCAAACCATTTAGGCAGAGAGGCGGCAAAAAAATTGATTGCAGCGAAGCAAGAACAGCCTCAGTTTTTCGCTGAACAATTGGCAGGATTATCAAACCAAGAGTTTATGACCGATGAAATGTCAGATGAAAAAAGAGCACTACAGATAACTAAATTTTTGACAACATTTGGCAATAGCGATTCGGCTAGAGTCGAATCTATGCTCGAAAGCGATTATATTAGGATCCAGCGTAACTTAAAAAGCGGCGATGTTACCGTAAAAATTGATAATCGTGTTCTTACCGATAAACGTTTGGAACAATTACAAAAACTACTGAGTAGCTACAATTAAACGTTACCGATACCGAGTTGGACAAATTTACTTCAACTCGGTGCTTTTTATGGTCACTTGACCTCCAACCAGTCGTTTTTTACCTATTTTCTCGCATTTGGCTCTTTAGCTCATATCACTAATTTCATATACTGGCTTTTTACTTTGATTTTGACGTGCACTTAATGTCTTCGCAGTTATCTAAAGAGCAACTTTTCGCCTTATTTGAAGAAATCAAGCAGGAGCAAGCGAGTCAGTTTCCGCTATCTGAGCGATTTCTTCGTCAATATTTTAATTCCGGCTTATTAGCAAAAGCAAAGGAATATCTTAACGATGAACAGGTTTGCTTTTTGCAGCATAGCGATAACTTCGCTCAGATTGATGCGCAAGTATTGGGCAATTACGGTAATACGTTTACCCAGCATATCAAAATCAATCAGGAGCAGGGGGCTGTCTCTGTCGAAGCAAATTGCTCTTGTTCTAATAATCCTAAGTGTCGACATATCGCAGCTGTATTGCTGAAACTAAAAATCGAACACTCCGGTGGATTTGGCGAAGCTTTTTTAGTCAACGATTGGTTCAATGAATTAGCGCAGCTACAGCAAGCAGATAAAGCTGACGCTGATAATGTGTTGTTGTTTGTATTAGAGCCTCGGGCAAATGAAGTATTAGTAAGTCCTAAAGTATCACCAAACCGTCCAGATGGCCTGTATCCTCTTGGCCGTGCACTGACAGAGCAACAACTCAACAGCCAAGTTGCTCCCGCCGGATTATTAGAAAGTGATTTTCGCTTATTCAGTTGGATCCGCTCCCAAAATACGCCTGGCCACTTTGAGTTGTTTGGTGCGTGGGGCTTTAATGCTCTGACTCAGCTTATACATACACACCGCTGTTTTTATCGTAATCATCGTCAGCCATTGGTGTTGGGTCACAAGCAAACATTAGACTTTTATTGGCATCAAGAGAATGACGAATATCAGCTAAAGAGCCGTTTAGCTGGTGTTGAGCATTGGCGATTAGTTAAAACCGAGCCACCAGTTTATTTGGATACTGAAAATCTACTCATTGGTAGGATTGAATCTGAATTAACCGCATCTGAAATTGCCCACCTCCATACGATGCCACCGATCACAGGTGAAAAACTTGAGCAAGTGATGTCGCGCTTTCAAGATATTTTTACTGACGATATTATTGCACCGCCATCTGGTTTTTCTCAACTCGTAAACCCGCAATCAACAGTCGCCAAACTGATCAAATCAGAGCGTGCAAACAAAATTAGGTTTACCATTGAGCCACTAGGAAAAGGTGGGTCGAAAAAACAATTATCGCGTCTTGAACAAGTGCTTACAGGACTGGGCTTTGTACACGAAGGTGAAGACTTTTTGCTGCCCACCGAGGACGGTGTTGAAATACACTGGTTCAACAAAGAAGTTAGACCTTACCTGCAAGGTAAACGTTGGGTTGTGGATGAGCTGCCAGGCAATGGTCATGTTGTTACTCCGAAAGTGATCTTATCTCTTAAACGTGACAAACAACACCATGTTTTGGGTAAAGTGATGCTGGATGATAAACCTATTACGTTAAACTGGGATAAACATCCGGTTCACGAGCTAAACAATTTAGCCCATGAGTATCGTTATGTGGAGATCGGAGAGCAGTTTTATGCAATCAGTCGCAGCGTATTTGATGAATTGCTGACATTAAAATCTCGCTTTAGTTATTACCTATCCAGCTCTCAGTTTAAGTTCCCACTTTCGTACGCTAAAAAGCTATTTGAGCTGGCGCATATTGAAACCAAGTCAAGCGATCAAAAGCTACTTGAATATTTAGCGGAATTAGAAAAGCCGATTGAACAAAATGAAGTTATTCCGGCTAGTGAAGGACAGTGTTTTACTTTACGCGATTATCAGGCTCAGGGAGTTAATTGGCTTAAGTTCCTAAATCGTCATCAACTAGGTGGTATTCTCGCTGACGATATGGGTCTTGGTAAGACGTTACAAGTAATAGCATACTTTATTGCGCAACATAACACCCTCGTGACACAACCAAGTTTAATTGTCTGCCCTACTAGCTTAGTTGGAAATTGGAGAGATGAATTTAAGCGCTTTGCTCCTCACCTACCCTTGACGATTATTCATGGTGCTAACAGAGAGGAAGCACTAACTAACTTATCGGGTGCTCGTTTTATACTGACCACTTATCCATTGTTAAAACGAGATGTTGCTTATTACAAAGGGTTGGATTTCGACTCTATCGTGTTAGATGAAGCGCAGTATATCAAAAATGAAACTGCACAAATTTCCAAATGCGTGAAGGGACTTTCTGCGCGTTTCAAACTCTGTTTGAGTGGCACACCGGTTGAAAACAATTTACTTGAGCTAAAGTCGTTACTGGACTTTGTAATGCCGGATGTATTGGGGACCAAACAACAGTTTAAACAACACTTTCAGATCCCTATCGAGAAAGAGCAAGATCGTGCTCGTGCGAGCGAACTGAGATCTTTAATTGCACCGTTCATTCTAAGAAGAACAAAGTCAGAAGTAGTAAAAGAGCTACCTAATAAAACAGAACTTATTAAAGAGTTAGAGTTCTCAGAGTCGCAGCATAGGCTGTATCAAGGTGTGCAGCATCAAGTAGAGAGTAAATTACAGAACTTATTCCAAGAGCATGGCGTTGAAAGGAGTAAGTTGGCGTTTCTTGATGCACTGCTTAAGCTGCGTCAGATCTGCTGTCACCCTCAACTCGTGGATAAGGATTTGGCAGAGCATAGCAGTGCAAAGTTTGAATGGCTTGCACAGCACCTGCCGACACTATTAAGTGAAGGTCGTAAGATCATCATCTTTAGTCAGTTCACCAGTGTGCTTGATCTCATTGCGGAGCAGTGCCAACAACAACAGCTGAAGTATACAATGTTAACCGGTCAAACCAGACAAAGGGATAAGGCAATAGAAGCATTTACTTCAGGTAAGTGCAGCATCTTTTTAATAAGCCTTAAAGCCGGTGGGACAGGCTTGAATCTTACTCAAGCTGATACCGTGATCCACTTTGATCCTTGGTGGAATCCAGCTGTTGAAAATCAAGCTACTGATCGCGCGTATCGTATTGGCCAAGACAAGCCGGTCTTTGTTTACAAATTAATTATGGCTAATTCCATCGAAGAAAAGGTATTTAAGATGCAAAGAGACAAACAGGCGCTAGTTGACGCTTTGTTTGCAGACTCTGGAGTTAACCTGAGCCAATTTGATGAGTCACAAATGCTCGCATTGATAAAAAGTTAAAAATAAAATTGAACTAAATGAAAACCTCGTAGGTCTATGATTATGCTTATTGCGAACATGTTGGTGTAATAGGCGTATGTTGATTTCCCCCTTTGTTACTGATTGTAATAAGCCAGCTTAACTAAGCTGGCTTTTCTTTTTCTGATGAAAAAAACATCATCACACTCCATTTTTGTTCCATAATGTCGCGCTTTAATATTCATAACGGAGAAATGCCATAGACCAATTAGGATAATGCTATGCTTTGCTACGATGCGACGATTACACACTTAAACTTTATTGAGACACAATCACAAACGGATTATGATCTGTTAAATGAAGTGGCGAGTTCAGAGGATTTGTCTAGTATACTGACAATGTTGTTATTCGATGACACACTGTCGGATACTTTGAAGCGTCAAGTCCGACAGCAATTGAAAAGTTTAAAAGCAAAGAGTAAATAAACCCTATGTCTACACCTCCAAACATCTTACTCGTTGAAGACGATCAAGATATTGCAGAACAAGTATTACTATTCTTTAGAGCGTCAGGATTTAAGATGTTCCATATTGCTGATGGCGCAGAAGTGGTATCTTGGGTACGCGAAAATCAACCGGATGCGATTTTAATGGATATCATGCTACCAAACCAAGATGGTGTGGAATGTATGCGGCAAATTAGGACATTCTCCGAAGTTCCTATTGTTATGTTAACAGCAAAAGTCACAGAAGCTGATCGTTTACAAGGACTAGAGGTTGGTGCAGACGATTATGTTTGTAAACCATTTAGCGCAGCTGAATTAGTGATGAGAATGAAAGCTATCTTACGTCGTTGCGTGAACACGCATTCCTACCAAAAGCCGATAGAAGTTAACCGTGATGAATTGAGTGTAAAGTTGAGCGGTTGTACTTTGGGGCTCACTAAAGTTGAGTTTGATGTATTTGCTTTGTTGTACGATGCGCCTAATCGTGTCTTCTCAAGACAACAAATTCTTGACCATATTCAGCCAGATAATTTTGATATTTCAGATAGAGTTATTGACAGTCATATTAAAAATATTAGAAAAAAAATCAAAGAATTAGAGCATTCCCCTAAAATTGTTGAATCGGTGTATGGCGCCGGGTACCGTTATAATGGCCAACAGATCACTGAATGACTAAGTGATTGAAATTTATATCTAAGGTATTATCAAAGCAGAACAACTGATGAGATTTCAATATGCTTTGGTCAATGCTTTCAACAACGCCTGCATGGTATAGTTTGGCACTGTTTGCAGGCGGTGCAGCTACCCTCCTTCCTATTGTATGGGTGATCCGCAGTACATTAAAAAGTCAGCTGCATACTCAACAAGCAACAGAACATGCCTTGCGTGCTCAAATCGTTCAAGCTGAACAGTTAGTTCAGGAGCTCCGTGAACAGCAGCTACAAAGTCATGGCCAAGTACAGCAAATGCAAGCCCGCCTTAACGAACGTCAACGTCAAGCTACTGAGTATCAACAGCTTTGGCAGCGTGAGCTCGACGCCAAAGAAGAAATTCAAGCCCATGCTCATGGGCTTGAAATTGAAATGGCGAATTTACAAACCTTATTAGAGCAAAAGCAACACCATTTTGAGCAGCAACTAGCGCAACTTGAACAAGCCAAAGTACAGTTAAAAGAAGAGTTTCATAATCTTGCCAACCAGATCTTTGATGAAAAGACAGCGCGCTTTAGCCATCAAAGTAAAGAAAAAATCCAACAATTGCTGCAACCTGTCCAAGGGGAGTTAAAAGGCTTTAGGGATAAGATGGAGGCAATCCATAGCGAAGAGCTAAAACAGCGGGCTTCTTTGAAAACTGAATTACTCCATCTACAAGCTAATAATCGAGTGATGACAGAGCAGGCTGAACGCTTAACTACTGCGCTACAGGGACAGAAAAAAGCACAAGGTAATTGGGGCGAATTGATGCTTGAAAATGTGCTCGATAGTGCTGGTTTAAGACCCGGTTATGACTATCAGCGAGAAGTTAATTTTAATACAGATGAAGGAAAGTTTCGCCCTGATGTGGTGGTTTATCTGCCGCAATCTCGACATTTAGTCATCGATGCGAAGACATCGTTAAACGCCTATACGCGTTATATTAATGCAACAACTGACAGTGAGGCCAATCAGGCTATCGTAGCGCATAGCGAAGCTATTACAGCGCGTATCAAAGAACTTGGAAGTAAATCCTATGAGCGCCTCCCTGGTCTCAATTCTCCGGAAGTGGTTATTATGTTTATTCCGATTGAATCGGCATTTGTTGAAGCGGTAAAGCATAAACCAACCCTTTATCAAGACGCGCTACAACATAATGTTTTGGTTGCGACGCCAACGACTTTATTGACGAGTCTCAATATCGTGAAGCAACTATGGCGTTTTGAAGATCAAAGTAAGCATACGAGAGAGCTGGCACTACGAGCAGAGAAGTTTTATAACAAGTTAAATAACTTCTTGCATAGTATGGAGAATGTGGGCAAGCAACTTGATAAAGCGAAAGAAAGCTATGAAAGGGCATTTTCCCAGTTGTATATGGGCAAAGGAAACTTAATCAAACAGGCCGCTGAGTTTAAAGAGCTTGGTGTTGCGGTAGTTAAAGAGCTGCCAGCAGATCTAGAGGAAAAAGCGAAACTGGAGCTCGAGCCTAAATCCCCTTCTCTCTCTTCTAAAAGCTAGTAATGATCTAATACCAATGGGTATAAACTCCAAAAAAGGCCACATACTGGGCCTTTTGTTTTAATCGGACTAAGTTACGGGGCGCTGCACTTTGCGTAATCACTATGACGCGGTGAGCCTGAGTATAAGTGCATGTATAGCGTAAACTGATTTACATCACGCCAGATATTATTCGTCGCTGGTGGGCACAGAGATTGTTCTATGTAGCCTTTTAGCGCCTGCCCCGTTAATGCCAATTCTGAGGGAATGCGAATGAACACGTTTATATCGTCTTTACTTATTTTCATATGTGAAAATTGCCAACTGCCTACCATGTATTGCTTAGTAAAGTAGCGATTGAGGCGTTTTTCTGATTCTTCACTCAGCACTAAGTTAGCGGGAGTAGCTGTATCTTTCAAAAGTGCCCACGCACTCAGCAATGAAATTGTCATCGCGAGCAAAAAAGTCAAAATCACCATAGGCGACAGCTTGGTCTTTGGCTTACTCTGTTGTTGCTGCTGTTTAGCTCTAGACTCGACAATTTTCAGCCAGTCAGCATGTTTAAGCGTCCGTTGTGTCATCGTTTCTCTCCGTTTTCATATGCTGATATTTAAGCGTTGTAATATGGAGTAAAGATGGAGTGAATAAACATCAGACCAGTGCCAATTGAGGGTATAAGATAGATCGAAAAATTCTTTATTGTGGGTGAAAGAATAATTTTAAAATTCGCGTCTTTTCTTACGAGAGTTACTTAATTTTAGGTTGGTATCGAATAAGTAAGTGCCAACATTTTAATCGTAAATCGGATGGTATTCGTATTCAGTCTTGATTTACTCCACTATTGACTAAATTAAGTACTAGTCGGTCTTTCACTGACTCTGCGTTCAACATATTCACGGGACAAACTATGCAATTTATTAATAACAAGCTAGACAGCGCTGTTCGCAAGCCAATCTCGTTGGCTGTCGGTGCCGCGCTTCTTTCAACTATTTCAATTCACGCACAGGCAGAAAGTAATAACACTGAAGCTAAAGACAGTGTTGAAGTTATAGAGATCACAGGTACCAGAAGAAGTCTGCGCAGTGTGGCTGAAAGTACCGTTCCGGTCGATGTCATTTCGCTAGATGATATGCAAAGTACAGGTCAGCTGGAGCTAAGCCAGGTACTCACGACGCTGGTGCCAAGTTTTAACTTTCCTAATTCAACACTCGCGGATGGTACTGATCACGCGCGTCCTGCTGTGCTTCGCGGGTTAGCACCAGACCATACTTTAGTACTTGTAAATGGTAAACGCCGCCACGCAGGCGCATTATTGAATTTAAATGGTACAGTTGGTCGTGGCTCAACAGCTGTGGATTTGAATACCATTCCTGCTGCCGCAATCAAACGTGTTGAGGTCTTACGTGATGGTGCTGCTGCACAGTACGGCTCAGATGCAATTGCGGGAGTGATTAACATCGTGCTTAAAGATGCAGAAGAAGGCGGTAGTATAAGCGTTACCTATGGTGAACACGACACCCAGATGGCAGGTGTTCCTGACTTATTAGCCACCCGTACAGATGCTTCGGGCGATTTAGATTTTGTATTAGGTGATGACCGCAAACGCAATGACGGCGGCACCGCAACCATTGGTGCTAATATTGGCTTTGCGCTAGGCAATGATGGCTTTATTAATCTTTCAGCCGAATATAGAGACAAAAAACCAACGAATCGTTCGGGCTTTGATCCAAGAGAACAATATGCTCGTGACGACAACGGTCAATTGGATGCTCGAGAGTTTACTTTTGACCGCTACAATCATCGTTTTGGCAAAGCTGAAGTGGAAGACTTTGCGCTCTTTTTCAATGCTGGCTACAACTTAGATACTGATACAGAGCTTTATTCATTTGGTAGTTACTCAACACGAGAAGGTAACTCTGGTGGGTTTTATCGCCGTGCAAAAGACAGCCGTAATCTAACTGCGGTTTATCCAGACGGTTTCTTACCACAAATTGTCAGTGATGTTGATGATTACTCATTCGCTATTGGCGTAAAAGGAACCCGCGGTGATTGGGACTATGATATTAGCAGCAACTATGGCGTGAATGACTTTGGTTTGGGAGTTGTAAACAGCCTAAACACCTCAATGGGCGTAACCAGTCCAACTGAATTTAATAATGGCGCGTTGATTTATTCACAGTGGTTAGTGAATGCGGACGCGAAAACAGCATTGGATTTGGGTTTACCAGACGATGTTTTTTTCACCGTTGGTGCTGAATATCGCCGTGAAAATTACGAAATTGAAGTTGGTGACGAGGCGTCTTATCTAACGGTGCTTGATGCCGAAGGTAATCCTGTGGCCGCTGGTGGTGCGCAAGTACTGGCCGGGTTTTCACCGGCAAGTGCGGTAGATGAATCTCGCCACAATATCGCTTTATTTGCAGAGTTCGATACGTATCTAACACAAGACTGGAATATCGTCTTGGCTGGTCGTTTCGAGGATTATAGCGACTTTGGCAGCACCTTTACTAGCAAACTTGCATCGCGCTATGTGGTTTCAGACAACCTATCGTTACGTGGTGCGATAAGTACCGGTTTCAGAGCACCTTCATTAGCTCAAACATCATATAAATCAGTAGCAACCGTATTTGAAAATGGCGTACCGAGTGAAGTTGGACATTTTCCGGTTGATACGCCTGCTGCTAAAGCACTAGGTGCTCGCGAGCTAGAAGCTGAAGAGTCAGTGAATGCTACGGTGGGTTTTGTGTACACACTTGATGCGTTCTCATTCACGGTAGATGCGTATCGAATTGATATTGATGACCGCATTGTACTCTCTGAGAATCTAAATGGTCCTGAGGTTATTGATATTTTACGCCAAGCAGGCGAGCTTAACACACAAAGTGTCAGGTACTTCACAAATGCCATCGACTCTCGCACTCAAGGTGTTGATATCGTTGCGACGTACAGCTTTGACCTCTCTGACTTTGGTGATTTGAGATTAAGTGCTGCGGTCAATATTAACGATACCGAAGTAACGGATGTCAAAGCGAACCCAGCAGAGCTAGAAGCCTTAGGTGACAGCTATGAATATTTTGCTCGTCGTGAAATAGCTCGATTTGAAGATGGTACACCAAAAGATAAATGGAACTTAGCAGCAATTTGGCAGTTTGGTGATTGGCAAACAACCCTACGCGCAACACGTTATGGTGAAACAACTGATTCTTCAAGCTCGGTTACAGGTGATGAAGTATTAGATGCCAAATGGATTACAGATTTGGAAGTGGCCTATAATTTAGGTGACAACTGGAAATTCGCCGTCGGCGCGAACAACCTGTTTGACCAGTATCCTCAAGATACGGTGAGTAATATTGGTTTTACAACATTTAACCAAATCTTCCCTTACTCAGCGTTCTCGGCATACAACACTGATGGCCGTTTCGTATATGGCAATATTAGCTATCGCTTTTAAATATGATTTGAAGTAATCAATGGCCAAGCAAACGCTTGGCCTTTTTTTATTTATAATTGCTATCTACCGCATGGGGAAGGTTTATTTGGATACACAGACCACCGAACTTTCCTGACTTAAGCCTAATTGTTCCATTCATTGCCTCTACTATGCTTTTACAAATAGAAAGACCTAGCCCTGATCCCCCTGTTGCCCGGCTTCTTGAAGCTTCAACACGGTACAGGCGTTCAAATAATTTGTTTTGCTCGCGCTCCAGTACCCCAGGTGAGCTATCATCAACTTGTAAGAAGAATCCAAATTTATTAACCACAGCTTTAAAGCGCACTTTGCCAGGGACATCTGTATATAAACAGGCATTTTTGGCTAGGTTATCAATCACTCGGTCTAGCTTTGGCTTATCGATATGAATATCCATATCGTCAACGTGAATGTCAGCAATAAATTGCAACTTATTACTAGTTACTAACCTCTCAACATCATACACATAGCTTTGTATTACAGTTTTGGCATCGTAAAGCTGAGGGTGGATCACTAAAGCATTATGATCTGCTTGGGAAAGCTGGTAGACATTAGATATCAGGTCGTTAAGTTGATTTATCTTATTGTTTATTTTTGCATAAGCGATGGTGCTGTCATCTATCAGGTTATGCTCCATGGCTTCAATGTGAAGTTTCAGTACACTTAAAGGCGTACGAAGCTCATGAGAAATATCAGCCAGCATTTTGTCTTTTTGTGCAATGTTTGATTGATACATTTTGGCTTTCAAAGTTGCACTTCTATGTTTTGCTATAAAAAAGCCGATAAAGAAAGTCCCCATTAAAAAAACGGCGATAGCAGTGACTAACCACATTTGTGTAGAAAGCTTAGCATTTTTAAGGTTAATTTCTGTTATAGCCTGCTTGGCCTGAGCTTTTTCAAGTTCCTGAGATTGGATTAAGGCATCAATACTAGCTTTGTAAGTACTTACCTGTTTTTGTAAGTAGTCAGCATGGATGTTCGATTGCAGCTCTGCAGCTGAATACATAAATTGGTACGCATCCGCAAAGTTGCCGTCAAGTGCTAAGGCTTGTGCTTTTAAATGGTGATATTTTTCTTGCAGTACTTCAGCTGCTTCAATTTTTATTAATTTATCGAGTGTGGGCAGTAATGTTTTTGCTTCTTTCAGTTCAGCTCTTGCAAGTCTGACTTCAAGCTCTGTAAGAAAGGCATAAAATTGTTGTAACGTGGAACTCGTTTGTGTTGCATATTCAATCGCAGATAGTGCCTCTGTTAATGCACTGTCTAGCTCAGATTTAGTAATATAAATCAATGCCGCGGTTCGATGTGCGCGACTGAGCGACACCCGAGCATCTAATTGGCGTAAAAGTTCGATGGCCTCGTTAATTTGAAGTAGTGCCTCATCAGCTTTACCGTTTTTGAATTTTAATTCCCCTAACCGCAGTGCTGTACCAGCAACATTACGTAGCTCCTTGGATGCTTTATCTGCTATCAACGCTTGTTGAAAGAAATACTCTGCATTTTCCTTGTCCCCCAAACGCACAGAAATATCTCCAAGGTTGTAAAAATTGGCACCTTGCTTTTCATACTGGTCTGTTCCTTTAAGCAGTTCATATGCCTTTAGATGATACTGCATTGATTGTGCGAGAAGGTTCCTGTGATCAGCGACAACTCCTAAGTTATTATAGGTTTGTGCAATCAAGTTTGGCTTGTTCATTGACTGTGCTGAGTCTAATGCTTTTAAATAAAAGTCTTCAGCAAGTGCTAATTTGCTGATGCTGCGATAGTTTATGCCGATCTCTCGGTATAGCTCATATTTTCTTATCTCAGTTAGGAAAAATTGCTTTTCAATAAAGTTAAGCGTTGATATCGATTTTTCGTATAAATCTTGCTTTCTATATATCATCGCTTGAAGAAAAATAGCTTGGTAGCGTGTTTCATCATTTTCGGTATTACTCAGCTCTTTGATTTTTTCAAGCGCTTCGGTGTACTGACCGGCAATTTCTAGTGCTTGTACTTCTTTTATCGTTATATTTTCAGCATTACAACTCAGCGCAAAAAATATAAGCACTGCAAGCGTGAGATTCTTAAATAGAGTCATCTTTTAAGTTCATATCGTTTTTGTCTGTCATGCAGCATTACACAAAAAAGTGAGGTAAATATGGAAAGTGTAAAGGGGGTTTACAGTGACAATTGATGTTTATCAATCATGCGCTAATAATATGATGAACAAGACTTGGAATATTCTCAGAACAAAATTTTACTAAGTAAGTTAGTAAAAATGTGACCTGTCGTAGATTTAGTTAGTAAAATTTTGGTTTGTAAAAGTGGCTTAAGTCAAAAGTGAGTATTTTTGAGCTAGGATCTTTGATCTTCATAAAAAGATCGGGATCGTTTGTTGTTGGGTTAATAAAATCCTGATCCAAATTTGATTGTTGTTAGTAAAAACATGATCTGTCTAGCAAAGGTTAGTAAAGAGGTGATCTGAGACTGATAAGCTAGTAAAAACCTGATCTAATAATCTCAAGCTCTGAAAAGGGCCTTGCGGCCCTTACTGATTTTGGAACTAAATAAATCAAATGTTAGAACTGGTTCATGGTGTTGGCTTCACCGCCAGCTTTTAGTGCATTTTCGCCAGAGAAGTATTCTTTGTGGGTGTCACCTATATTAGAACCAGCTAAGTCTTGGTGTTTAACTGATGCTTGCTCGCGACGGATTTCTTGTCGTTGCACATCGCGTACATAGGCAAGCATACCCGCGTCACCAAAATAGCCTTCAGCCAGAATATCGGTGCTTAGCGCTGCTGTATGATAAGTTGGCAGTGTAATTAGATGGTGGAAAATCCCCGCTTCTCTTGCGGAATCCCGCTGGAAGTTTTGCACCAGTCGATCAGCTTCTGTAGCTAATTCGGTTGTGTCTAATTCTGGAGCCATCAATACCTTCGCATCTGTGCTTGGATCAGGGTATGTTGATAAGTCTTTACCTTGTTCTTGCCATTGCTGGTATACCTGCTCACGGAACTTCAATGTCCAGTTAAATGAAGGCGAGTTGTTGTACACAAGCTTTGCGTTAGGTACCTGTTCACGGACGCGGTTAACCAGCTCGGCAATTTGCTCGATATTTGGTTTTTCGGTTTCAATCCATAATAGATCTGCACCTGATTGCAAGCTAGTTACACAGTCTAGGACCACACGATCTTTTTCTGTACCTGCTTTGAATTGATATAGGCCGTTATCCAAGCGAACCGGTTTTTGTAATTCGCCACCCAGCTTAATTGCCATTTCACCTTCTTGTAAATCAGCGGCTGAGGTCACAGGCGTGGTGTCTAAGTAGCTGGTGTATTGACTCGCAAGGTCGCCAGCAGCTTTTGAGACTGGTACTTTTTGCGTCAAGCTTGCACCCAATGAGTCGGTACGGGCAACGATCACGCCATCTTCAACACCAAGCTCAAGGAATGCGTATCGAACAGCGTTAATCTTAGCTAAAAAGTCCTCATGGGGAACCGTTACTTTACCTGCTTGGTGGCCACACTGTTTTGCGTCCGATACTTGGTTTTCGATTTGAATAGCACAAGCACCTGCTTCAATCATTTGTTTAGCTAATAGGTAGGTTGCTTCTTCGTTACCAAAACCGGCATCAATATCTGCAATGATAGGCACTACATGGGTTTCGAAATTATCGATTTTGTTAAGGATCTCGGTTGTGTCTTGGCCTTTGGCTTTTGCTGCATCAAGCTCTTTGTAGAGATGGTCTAGCTCTCGCGCATCGGCTTGCTTGAGGAAGGTGTAGATCTCTTCAATCAAAGCTGGAACTGCTGTTTTTTCGTGCATACTTTGGTCTGGCAGTGGGCCAAACTCTGAGCGCAGCGCAGCAACCATCCAGCCACTTAAGTATACGTAAGAGCGTTTCGTGGTTTTGTTGTGACGCTTTACTGCCATCATCATTTGTTGCGCTGTAAAGCCGTGCCAGCAACCAAGGGATTGCGTATATTGGCTGCTATCAGCATCGTATGCTGCCATATCTTCACGCATCACCTTGGCTGTATATTTTGCGATGTCCAAACCGGTTTTGAAGCGGTTTTGTAGGTGCATACGGCTGGCATACTCAGGACTGATAGACTGCCAAGTTTTTCCTTGGCTTTGACATAGACTAGAGAAATGATCTAACTGAGTTTGATACTGAGACATAATTAGCTTCCTTCGAACGGGTACTATAAATCAAATTAAGTTCTGGTTGTTTGTTACACGAAGCCACCTGATGTGAGAGTGGTTGGCTGCGGGCTTAATTAAACACTAGGCCGATAAATTAGATTTTTTAAATTTATAGTTATTATTACGAGTATATTTTTTGTGAATGAGAAAAGGGGTTCGTTTTTCCAAAAATTGTTTTATGTTTGATCTATCCCGTTCAAAAAATGTTAATCAAGGACTCTCCATGAGCAAGTATGTCACTTATTCAGGCTTCCAAATTGCGACTCCTCTGGCGCAGTTTGTCGAGCAATCTTTACTTCCCGGCACCGGGATAGCGGTAAATCAATTTTGGCAAGGTGTTGCGGATATTTTTTCGGCACTTGGTAAGCAAAACCAAGCGTTACTAAACAAACGTGATACCCTGCAACAGCAAATTGACGATTACCACCTCTCTCACCCTGATTGGCAAGCTGCTGAATATCGGACATTTCTTGAATCAATTGGCTATTTGCAGCCAGAACCTGAAGATTTTGTCATTGAAACTAAACATGTAGAACCTGAAATTGCCAGTGCTGCAGGGCCGCAATTAGTGGTACCTGTGAGTAATGCTAGATTTGCGCTAAATGCAGCTAATGCCCGCTGGGGATCTTTGTATGATGCGCTCTATGGTACTGATGTTCTTAGCGAAGAGGATGGCGCTGAACGTACTCAAGACTATAATCCAACGCGTGGATTTAAAGTTATGGCTTATGCTAGGCAGTTTCTTGATAACGCGCTGCCGTTAGCAAAGGGCTCTCACATAGAAAGTACGAACTATGCAATTCTGGACGGAAACTTGGTGATCACGCTAAACGATAGCGCTCAAGTATCATTGCAGCAGCCTGAGCAGCTAGTGGGCTATCAGGGGGAAGCACAAAACCCAAGTGCAATATTGCTGCGTCATCATGATCTCCATATAGAGATCCAAATTGATCCACATCATCCGGTCGGGCAAGCTGACAAAGCAGGGATCAAAGATGTCGTTCTCGAATCTGCACTTACGACTATTATGGATTGTGAGGACTCTGTTGCGGCGGTGGATGCTAAAGACAAAGTCTTGGTATATCAAAATTGGTTAGGTCTGATGAAAGGGAGCTTGAGTGAGACCTTCGAAAAGTCAGAGAAATCATTGACCAGGACGCTAAATACCGACCGAAGTTACGTAGATACGCAAGGCCAGCGTATTACGCTAAAAGGTCGCGCTATGATGTTTGTGCGTAACGTTGGCCACCTAATGACAACACCAGCGGTGCTGGACGCAGAAGGAAATGAGCAGTTTGAAGGGATCTTAGATGCCATCATGACAAGCACCGCAGCACTGCATGATTTGCAGGGAAATAGCCCGTTTAAAAACTCGACGGCAGCAAGTATCAATATCGTGAAGCCAAAGATGCATGGTCCTGAAGAGGTTGCCTTCACTGATACCTTGTTTAGTCGAGTAGAAGCATTACTTTCACTGCCAAAAAATACCATCAAGATGGGCATTATGGACGAAGAGCGTCGCACTTCAGTGAATTTAAAAGCTTGTATTGCTGCTGCAAAACAGCGTGTTGTATTTATAAATACCGGCTTTTTGGATAGAACCGGTGATGAAATTCATACCTCAATGTTAGCAGGCCCAGTATTACCAAAAACATTGATTAAAGGCCAGTCCTGGATAGCTGCTTATGAAGATCAAAATGTGGATATTGGTCTTAAAACCGGTTTTAGGAAAAAGGCACAAATCGGCAAAGGCATGTGGCCAATGCCAGATAAAATGGCGCTGATGATGGAGCAAAAGCAAGGTCATCCTGAGTCTGGTGCTAATACTGCGTGGGTGCCCTCTCCTACCGCAGCAACGCTCCACGCGATGCACTATCACTATGTGGATGTGTTTGCACGCCAACTTGAGATAAAAACACGCCAGCAGGCGTCACTTGATAACTTACTTACGCCCCCGTTGATGTTAGAAAACGATTTGTCTGCTGAGGATATCCAAGCTGAATTAGACAATAACGCGCAGGGCATCTTGGGCTACGTGGTACGCTGGATAGACCAAGGCGTAGGGTGTTCAAAAGTGCCAGATATCAATCATGTTGGATTAATGGAAGATAGAGCAACACTTAGGATTTCAAGCCAGCATATTGCTAACTGGTTATATCATGGGATTTGTAGTGAAGAGCAGGTAGAAAAGACGTTTAAGCGAATGGCTGCAGTGGTTGATGGTCAAAACGAAAGTGACAGCCTCTACCAACCAATGCTCAATGAGCATCAGCCTCTGAGTGAAAACCTTGCATACAAAGCTGCATTATCTTTGGTATTTGAGGGGCGGACACAACCGAATGGCTATACAGAACCGTTATTACATGCTTACCGAAGCGCTTATAAGGAGCAGGCTAATTAACTTGAACACGGCATAATAACTCTTGCTCTAGTAATTGTTATCTTTTACTACAGTGTTAAATTTGTTTGCAATAGCTCAGTGATTGACGCACAAATTTGCCGTGCATTGAGAAATAACTTCTGATTCTAACGATTTTGAGCATGGGTATTTTAGTTGATTAACTAACTTCTAATCCTGAGCTCAGGTTTACCAATCGCCCTACTTTATTCGATGTCACATAAACCAAGGCTGGCTCATCCAGCCTTTTTTCGTGGTGGTGAAAGCCACTTATATTTTAACGTAATCTGTTAATAGCACTTACAGTGCTCTTTTAAACAGTCATCCTACTTTTATATAGCAACCCTGAGGGACTACTTTGCCAATTGAGGTAAGGCTCAGAACTACGTCGTTATCGTGCGACTATGGTTTATCTTGTTGTGGAGAATTGAAGGGTGTAAAGGGGGTTTACAGTGAAATGCCAACTACTTGTATTGTAATCTAGTGTAATCGACTGAGTTGTTAAGAAGATCCTATAATCATAAAGTTATAAGTAATCCAAAAGTTCACTATTTATGAAGAATATATTAGGCTCTGAAAATGGGATAAAGATCCAAAAATATGATGTTTTGTTTATTGGACTGAGCATTTTCTTTTTTATTGTCTGTGCGATACATGTCACTTTAATTGTGATGGGCAAAAATGTTGAACAAATGTGGATGCTATTTGGCAGTATTGCGATGATGCTACTGTTACTCTCTTCAGAAAAAAATCTGTTAAATATTTTTGCAATTGTGGTGTTTGGTACGTATGTGGCCGATGAAGAGTTTCTATTGGAAGTTGCAGCTATGTCTACTGGTGAACAGTTGGCATCGATAAGGCAAAGTCGAAATTTTGAAGTCTTAACCGTAACCGATGAGGTGCAAACTAAGGCGACACTCAGCGCAAAACTAGACGAACTAATGCAGCAAAATACTGACTCTGACAAGATTGTGGAAGTACTTGAAGCACACCGGCTACAGTTAGAAATAGAAGCTGATTTACCAGGGTTTGAACCGATTGATAAAGCCGTGATTAATATATTTTCAAACTACGGAAAGTTAGAAGAAAATCAATTCTTTTCACTGATGCAAGACAAAGGCTTTGGTGATAATGAAATCAAAGACTCATTTGAGAAATTGGGCGCCGCTGACTATTTAAAAAATAACCCTCACAACCTAGATGAGGCATTGCTGACCGAAAAAGGAGAAAAACTAAAAGCCCGTTTATAGCTCGTGTAATATACAGAGTCTTGTACCTGTCACATCCACTCTAGACAATCTTAGGGCTGCAAAAGTTTTTTTAAATTGTTTTTATTCTGGTCAACCTACAGGCTGTAGATTGACCTCTCGCTACTGCATATCCCCATTTTATGCAATTAAGCTGCGTCTAATTCATTAAGTACATACGCTATACTCTTAGGTTTGACTGGTTTTGAAGGAATCGGTGGTCTCGTGCTTGTAATATAAATAAACATAGTGAATGCAAAAAACTCAGACTAGATAAGGTGATAGCTGCGCGTGTGCATCCCAAGACAGCCTTAATATCGACATCCTTTTGCAGTGCATAGTGGCGGCTAAAAAGACAGTCATTATCCGAAGTCCTCGCTAATTTATGTGATGAAATTAGTTTAACAATCTCATTTTGTCATCTAGGCTTTAGGTAAATATGTTGTTATCACATTAAGTTAGCTTTAATACCAATTGTATTGAGTAATACCTGTTATCTTAATTAAGCTTGCTATTTTTGAGGCGAGAAAATCTGACTACTTAGTTGTTCTAAATAAGAAATTTCTAATGCCGTTAACATCAGACTTCGTTCTTCAAATTGAAAAAGTATAAAGACTAATTGGTATTAATGGGCTTTAACCTTTCAAATTGGTGAGAGAATCAGCGTAATTTGAATAAGTGTCCTTAATTAACGTTTTTCCCAAGTGATGTCGAGGTTTCATGGTTAAGCAGTACGCAATAACAATACACTTTATAAGTGTATTAATTTTAAATTGGTGGCTTATCATCACACCTGCGTATGCCAGTGAATGCAGCAAAACAGTGAACATCGGTGTTGTTGCAGATTGGCCACCGTTAACGGCTTTTGATCAGTTAGGACCTTGGGGTCTTGATGTTGATATTGCTGAAATGGTGTTTCAACATGTCTCGATATGTACTAATTATATACGCTTGCCCTCAAGCGCTCGGACGTTTGAAGAAATGACAAAAGGGGTCATTGATGTTGCTGTGATGGTCAGCTATACCAAAGATAGGGAGCGCTACGGTGATTTTACCCTTCCCTACCGTTTTGAGCGAATGCGCTTATTCTCGTTGTCTCCTGCGATGGAAATTCCCAGTCTAGAGTCGCTTGTTAAACAATCAAAAACGATTGGGTTAAGTATTGGCTCTTTTTATGGCGAAGAGCTTGCTAAGTTAAAAAATGATACCCGGTACAAAGAACAGTTCGTTGGTATTGCTAGTGCGAAGCGCAGGATAGAAATGCTGATGAAGCGCCGAGTCGACTTTGTGGTTGATGATGTGATAACTGGTAGTTATTTTATTAATGAGCAGGGGTTAGACTCTGCAAAAGCTTGGCCGTACGTGGTACACGATAATCAAGTACATTTTTTGCTCAGAAATGGCGTTTTTAGCCCAAGATTAATCAGTAAAATTAACGATGCGATAGTGCAGTTAAAACCCAAAATAGAGCTATTAGTTAGTACCTACCAATCTAGTCTCATCCTTGATACAACGACAGAACCCAATCAATTTACTCATCTGTTGCCAGTGCAGTCGCATTAACACCATTAATCTTAATGCTTGTTCAATTTGAAGGGGCAACTCTGACGCTAACTGCGTTAAAAGTTTCTTATTCAAACCTCAGCTTAACTAACTTCTTATCCTGAGTTTGGGCTACGTATTCTTCAATACTTTGGTGAATAACGTATATGGACGATGCTTATCCATATACGTTAAAAGGTTATATCACTTTTACTTTGCGGATCCTCACAATAGCTATCATTAACATCAGCGCTACCACTGCGGTGCTTAAAGGCAACTTCCATGAACCACCTTGCGCTACCATGGTCTGTGGTTCAAATTTTGGAAAGTCAGCGATATCTTGGCGACTTACCTGTTTATCAAAAAACAAAAAGTCGTAAAAATAATGGCGAATTGTTTGGTGATAATCAGCTATTTGTTGTTGGTATTTGATTTGAAAGTTGCCACTGGTTTTGGCCAGTTCATTCAACGAAAGCTGAAAAAACAGTGCAGGAGATAGCACACTGAGCTTTTGTAACTGATTTTGACGAGCTGCATTACTGCGCCTATATGCTTCCACTTGATCTTGAACGGCAATGTCACTCATGTGTTGCTGGGCATAGTACCACTTCCAATCAAATGCTTCCCCCAGTGGTGCTGTATTACTCCATTTGCTCTCTTTAGCCACAAAAGCATCTAACGTTGCTTGCTTGTCTTGATCCCAGCCATCATTGAGTGTCATACGCTGCTGTAGCGTGATTTCAAGAGGTGCATCACTGTGATACTGATTTGACAAATATAAGTGCACAGCCCCTGGTAACAATAGTGCTAATACCACCCAACTGCTGAGGTAAGTTAGGCTATTGAACACACTATTTTTACCGAAGCTCATGATAATGGCTGCCAGTGCAAACCAAAACACCATATACAGACTAGTTGCGCCAAGTACTGTCCAGAAGAAAATATCGAAAGGTAAAGACAATAATAGTGCTGCACTGATCAGTAACAGGGCAACCATGAACCAGATCACAACAAATCGTAATGCAATTTGTTTTCCCACTAATGAAAATACACTACGAGGCATGGCATTGAGTAAGCGCCAGCGCCCAGCATGTTGCTCATCAGAAATGAGTGTGACAGTGAGTATCCCTATCACCAAAGGTAAAAAGTAAACCAATACAAACCCCAAATCTAAGCCACCAGCGCGCTGTTGACTTGGATTGACGATTTCACGGTTATATATCTGACTCTGTAATGCGGTGGCGCGGATCTTCGCTGCGACCATTGAAGAGGAAGTTTCCCCCACAAATAATGCAGCCCATGGACTTAGCTGCCATTGTGTTGGTGCGCTGGCGTAATAAGCCAAAGAGCCAGGCTCAGGCAAAGCTTCACGGCTACTGACATGCTCGCGCTCCTTTTGAAATACCACTGTCGATTTATATTGGTCAATACGTATAGACTTGTATCCCAATGCACCTTGGTAGATAGCAAAAATACCAGATAGGAGAAACAGTACGAGTACTAGTTTATTAACCGTACCTGCAAACAAGCGCTTACATTCGAGTTTAAACAGCAGCATAAATTCTCCTTTGCATCTTGTTGGAATTTAAGAAAGTAAATAGCAGAACAACAACAATGAGTGGCAAGAACCAAGATAAGGAAAATACCTTGAGAGACCAACTTAAGCGTGGCGTGGCATAGGTAAATGCTTCAAATGTTTGCCAGTAGGATTTATCAACTCGTTGTGCCCTGTCGTTGTGGTGGTGGATTTCATGAGTGTGCAACTGATTGAGCTTTTGAATACGGGCATATCTGTGGGCTTCGGCTTGTTGCTCAAAGTCCAGAAAATGACGTGTATCGGTACGTGTTAATGCCATCGAAAAGTCTCGAACAAACAGGTATGGATTTAACCAGTAGAATTGACTGACAAATTGTTGCTGTGACTCAAATTTTTCTATTTGTTGCTGATAATGCTTTTTGTAGATCTCAGCATTGAGCCTTTCTCCCTCTTGCATTACTAGCCCTTTGTAATTAATTGGCAGTTCTTCTACGGTTGATACGCCATATTTTTCCAGTGTATCTGCACGAAACTTACTAAAATAGGGATCATCTGGGTTATGACTGTTTCCGACTTTCCGGTTATCTAGTTTTACAGCAAGCTCGAAATCATTGCGCTTTTGATGTGGATATTGGTGATGTGCAAACTCAGCAAGCATTCTTGGCATAAGTATTGTGAGGATAAACCATATTGATGTAAGTAATACCAATGCTTGTTTTGGTGCCTTTACCGTACTTGAAACAAGCAAGGTAATAGCTATCCAGAACAGGCAGTATACAAGGTAAAGCGCAAAGAGTAGTAGCAGTCTAATTGGGGCTTCCGATGAAAACTGAGCGCCCGTACTGGCAGCAAGACCGAGTGCGAGCACAAACACTGGCAAGATAAAAATAACAGACAAGCATAAATAACTCAGGCTTTTGCCTGCGATCAGCGCCCGAAATGGCACACCCATTGACATTAATTGCCGAAGAGTACCGCTTTTTTTCTCTCCACTAACACTTGCAAAGCCCAGTGCAATAATCAGCAACGGCCAGATCAGCAATAAAATATTGGCACTACTTAGCTCAGAAAAACGCAGTAATGTTCCTCCGTCCTGATCGGTGGCAAAATTGGCACTGTTTTGTTTATGTGCTTCTAAGAAGATACTGTCGCCTACCCAGGCATTAACACCTAGATCAAAGAAGCTAAGAGCGCTAGGTGGTCGAAATGCAAAGTGACCAAAATGCGCGACGCGATGTGGGTGCCGATCAGGTTGTGCATTCCATTGTTGCTCGACCAGCTGCTGCGCTTTGGTTTGCATATTCATGCTTTGTTGGTACTGCTGCCAACCAGTAAAAAGTGCAACAACCAGCAATAATTGGATCATCACAAATAATAACCATAAGACCGGACTTTTCCGCTTACTAGCCAACTCGTGACGACAAATTTGTATTATTTTATTATTCATAGACGGGACAATTCCTATTTAAAGACTAACTAGCTGCACGGATCGTCGCGGTTCCAGAGATAAGTTCGTGGTAAGTGGTTTCTAAACTACTTAGCGGTAGCTTTTTATTATCCAGTAGGGTCAGCAATTTTCCTTTATCCATAATGCCGATTTTATCTGCAAGCGTGTGTGCGCAATAAAAGTCATGAGTCACCATTAAAATAGCAGCTCCCTTATTTGCAAGCCTCTCGATGATGCGAATAAATTCAAGGGTTGCACTTGGATCTAGTCCTGAAGTAGGTTCATCTAATAACAGCACTTTTGCTTGGCGCATAATCGCAAACGCTATCCCTACTTTTTGTCTCATTCCTTTAGAATAGTTTTTTAAAGACTGTTTTCTTGCCTGTTGTTCAAGCCCTGTTTCATCTAACGCCGCATGAATTTGGGTTTCACTGACAGTTAGCCCAGCAAGGCTTGCCAAGTATTTGAGATTATCAATGGCATTAAACTCTTGATATAGGTTTACCTGCTCTGGTAGATACACCAACTTATCTTTGCTATTGGTATGCTGATTTACCTCCACACCATCAATCAGAGCCTGTCCACTATCGGGCTGTAAAAAGTTAAGAAAAATATTTAATGTTGTGCTTTTTCCCGCGCCGTTTGCACCCAACAAACACATGATCTCACCTTGCTCAACTTTAAAGCTCAGATCCGTGATCACCCGTTTGCCCGTAAAAGATTTTGTTAATTGTTTGGCTTCTAACACAAAAAACTCCCTGATGTGATTAAAACCACATGTGCAAAGTGATGCCTTGGGGGTAGGAATACAGAGCGCATGTGGTCAAATTGTAGAATGATATGTTTGGTTATAACATATCATCTTTTATCTAAATAGGAACAGTTTTTATTTGCTGCGTTAACATATTGGTACCAGAAAGCTAGCCGTGCCCGCAAAAGCACCACCCTCTACACGGATCTGTGCATTTTTATAGTAAACAAGGTCGTTTGATAATTGTTTTTTGCAGTGTTTAGGAAAAAAACCCTCAAATTTGACGGCTTCAGTGGTATTGATGGTGCGTTTGAACTTAATGTCTAGATCTCTTAGGTAGACCTCTCCTACTTTTTCGGTTAGTTGGTTATCCCAACACCCATAAATAATACCGAGCTGAGAGATCCAAATCATGGCGCTTTGTGCGCTGAAATGAAAACGACCATCTCCTGGCATTTGAAAGTGCTCAACATTAACGCGTCCCTCAATATATCCAGGTTCCAACGACACGGAACTAAAAGACATGCGCTCTTCACGCCAGCCATTTTCAAGATAGTCTGACATATAGGCTCGTTGCTGCGCTTGAGTAAGTTGAATCATGGTTAACCCTTACTTTGATGTAGATGGATTGGTTGTTTGAATGTGGTTGTTAACTTGGTGTGCAGACATAAACATAGTGTTAAGTAAAGCCGTGCCGACACCGATTATGATCAGGCTATACCAAGCGAGATAGTCGTGATGAGCCGTGTAATCAAAGGCTGCCCCTACTACACTGCTACCAATGATTAACCCTGCACCTGCAAATAAATAGAAAAATCCGTAATGTGTTGCGACCGACTTATCTTGTGCAAGTAAAGATATTTGACTCATGATAAATGGGAAACTCACCATTGTGCCGAGTGTAAATACAGTCGCTAATAGACTAAGTGGTAAGTAATACAATATGCCCGATTGATAAGGCCAATCTACAAGCAAGGTGGCAAATGATAATCCCATTAGTGCAATACCTATACTGATCCATTGACTCGGCGACAACCAGCGTTCACATAAACGGGTGACCGGGAACTGAAAGCAGATTGAGATCAGCGCGCATAATGTTAATACCCAAGCGACTTCTTTTGTTGTACCTGACTGACTTACAATGTGAAGTGGGATCGCAAACGAAATCTGATTTATTAACATAAAATAGCCAGACATGATCAGTGAGAACAGAATAAACGGGCGATTACTCAACACACCTTGGATCATTGCCCGTACACCCGTGCTATCTGCGTTAGGTTGTGCGGTTTCTTGGTGTTTGGTTGTGGATTTATCGTTTAGTAATACAGTAAAAATGAGCGCAAAGAGTGCAAAAGGCAGTGCTGACACTATACACAAGGTATCAAAGCTAATACTTATCAACATCAGACCACAGACTGGACCGAGTAACTCTCCCCCATTTCTGGCAACACCAACCAGCGCAAACATTTGCGCGCGACTCAGCTCGGTTTGCTTTGAAAAGTAAGACTGTGCAGCAGGAGTGAATAACGCCCCTGCAAACCCGGTTAAAAAGGCAGCTAAGAAAAGCAGTTCAACAATATGAGAAAACAAAAACAGACAAAAACCGAGTGCTCGTAGGAGACACCCGACGACAATAAGCTTTTTCACTCCAAATAAATCAGCCAATAATCCGCCAACTAAAAATAGCCCTTGTTGGCAAAACGAGCGTACACCTAAGACCAAGCCAACCAGTGTCGCGCTTAGTAATAGATCTTGTTTTAGGTAGCCTGCTAAAAATGGAATTAGCATGTAAAAGCCAAGGTTGAATATAAAGGCTGCAAACAGCATCCAGCGGTATTCACTGCTAAGTTTGAGGTAGGTGTTAAACATAGAGATCATAGCTAAATCGGTTTTTGTGCAATCAAAATAGAATGGAAATTGTCAGCATAGGTTTGAATTTTTAGTTTCAGTTGAAACGGTGCTAACCCTGATTCATCAACACTTGGATATAACAATGTCCGTAAATTGAATGCTGTTCTTACCACGAGTTGTGCGCCGGGGCGCATTTGCTCAAATAAATGAGTGATGATGCTGTTTTTAATTTGCTCATCACCGACCAAAGCGGCGAGCCAGATCACATCGTATTTCGCCAAATTCTGTTGTTGACAAATATCATTGTGAATGAAATTCATTTCGTTGCCACTGGCAAGAGCATCACAAACCTGTTTGCCTAACAATAAGTCATCTTGTTGAATATCTAGGTTATCAACCTGTAAGCCCGCCTGATGTAGTGCCAGCGAAGTAAGTGGCAACGCGCCTGAGCCCACCATTAGTACATGCTCTATGGGCTGCTCTGCTAAAGATTTGACGGCGTTTATCTCAAGCCCTGTCGCACGCTGATAGTGATTAAAATAAGGATACTCTTCAATCAGGAGTTGTTGAGCTGCGGCACTAGCCACAAGGCGTTGTGCCCAGTGCTGTTCATATAAACTGGATGCCATACTAAACAGATGTTGGATTTGGGGCTTCACTGCTTTTATTTTGGCTTGTGCTAACACTTGTGTGGCAAATTCACTGCCATGTTCGTTCGATAACAACCCCAAAAATTGGTCAAACGTAGCCATTGTTTGCGCATTTATCGTCAACGATTCCATACTGTGAATATGCTCATACATTGCCACAATTTGTGAAGCATGGTCTTCAACGTGATTCATTAAAGTCATAAGTAAGTCACTACTATACTGTTCCTGTTTTATGTTATAACATAACTCACTGGTTATTTATGTGTAAACAAAATTATTTAAAAATTTTTAGCTAAGTGAGAGGCTTAGTTAATTTACAAACAAATAATTTACTATTTTCACAAGACGTTATGTTGAGAATTTTTGATGAAAGAAAATAAAAATAAGTCTCTTTATCATCAGTTTAGGGGGAGAGTATCTGCCCTAATACTCGTATTGTTGGTGGGGGTCACAGCTTGCTTTGCATTGTTTGGGGTGACAAAAGTACCTGCCAATACGCACACATCGCAAGCGGTTTTTCCTTTGGTATCAAGTGTACCCATAGCTGTTACTGATCATCAAGTAAGCTTGTCACTATCGGGAATATTAAAGCCCGCAGAGCAAACAGATGTTGCATTTGAAGTTTCAGGAAAGGTTGTATGGCTGCATGAGGCGTTTGTTGTTGGGGGAATAGTTAAAAAAGGGGAAGTGCTGGCGCGACTAGACCCGTTTGATTATCAGACCCAACTTTTAAACAAGCAGGCTGAATTGGCATTGGCACAATCACACTTATCTGAACAGTTAGCACTGGCAAAGGTTGCAAAAAAAGAGTGGGAAAATAACCCTCATGTTACAGAGCTTGCGCTGAGAGAGCCTCAAGTATCCAGTGCTAGAGCACATCTTAAAGCGGCTGAAGCTGGACTTGCTCAGGCACAAAAGAATCTAGCTAGAACAAAGTATTACGCACCCTATGATGCGTTAGTCACACGTCGTGATACTGGACTTGGGCAGGTGATTAACATCGGTCAGCAGCTCGGTATTGTGGTTAATCTGAGCTATGGAGAGCTGCACGTACCTATCGCTCAATTTGATTTGCCATTTTTGCCACCTTTGCCTGTATCTGAAGTGACAATTACAGCTGATGATATACAGCGTGTAGGCACACTAACACGCCATACAGGGTTATTAAGTGAGCGCACGAGAATGGCTTACTTTGTAATAAAAGTAGAAGATCCTTATGCCTTACACAGCACGTTACCCGCGATACACTTTGGTCAGTTCTTACAGGCACAAGTGCCTGGTAATATACTGAAAAATGTATTGAAAATTCCGCAGGAGTGGATAAAAAACGAAATGCTCTGGTTAGTGAGTCCAACGCAACAGCTAGTACAGTTTCCTGTTAATGTGCTACGCAGGGAGCACAATAGTGTATTGATAAGCGCACCACCGTATACCGACCACCAGCTGGTTACTCACTTACCTGACTATCCTCAAGCCGACATGCAAGTTCGCACTAATACGGTGCATACGCAATTGGCTGTTAAAGGAGATGAATAATGGGTTCGCAAGGTAAACTCATTAGCTATTTTGTTCACCACCCTGTCGCGGCTAATTTGTTAATGCTGTTTATTGTTTGTATGGGGCTATTGAGCTATCAAGGGATCCAACGACAAACCTTTCCGGTATCTGAAAATAATAAAATCGTCGTTACAGCCACGTTATTGGGTGCACCTGCTAACGAAATTGAAGAAAACATACTGGTCAAAATAGAGCAAGCACTACAGTCACAGGTTGGTATTAAGCGTCTCACTAGTTTTGCTTCAGCTTCCAGAGCAAAGATAGAAATTGAATTAGAAAATGACCAAGATTTGGCGTATCGCCTAGACGAAATCAAGATGAAATTAGATGCTATCGCGACATTTCCTACCGCTATGGAACCGTTGCAGATTGTTGAAAGTGCTCAGCGTCAACGGGCATTAAGTGTTGTGTTATCTGGAGCTGATGACCCACTTGAGCTGAAAAAGCTCGGAAACGAGTTTAAACAGGAGCTGCTGCAACTAGAGGGAATATCACATGTAGAGGTATCAGCACTCCCTGATTATGAGGTAGCCATTGAGCTGACTCCACTCAAACTACAAAAATACGCGCTGAGCCTATCTGAGGTCGTACAGGCAATTCAAATGAATGCAGATAACTTATCAGCGGGTCAAATAAAAACGGCTAGAGGTAATATTTACCTGCGACTAGCACAGCGTGGTTATCAGGGTAATGATCTGAAAAACATACCCATTATTACAGGACCGTTGGGGGAAATTGTTCGACTTGGCGATATTGCAATTATCAAAGATGGTTTTCAAGAAACGTTAGATGCGGGGCGTTTTAATGGCCAACAAGCAGTTTACATCATGGTGCTTGGCGAAAAGGCGCAATCGCTCACCGATGTTGTTGCGCAAGTAAAAGCTTACATTGACTTCAAACGACAAGCTTTGCCTGAACATCTTCAAGTGTACGAGTTTGTTGATGTCACAGTGTACCTTGATGGTCGACTATCCATGATGCTGAATAATCTTGCGCAAGGTGCCCTTTTGGTATTTATTGTTTTGGCCGTGTTTTTACGCACCAAACTGGCTGTGTGGGTGATGTTAGGTCTACCTGTTGCGATGCTTGGCGCATTTTGGTTAATGCCGATATTTGGTATCACTATGAATTTAGTTTCATTATTTGCGTTTATCATGGTGCTGGGCATAGTGGTGGATGATGCTATTGTGATTGGAGAGAGTATCTGTGAGCAGACTGAATTAAACGGCCATTCTCCAGCACAAGTGGTACAAGGTGCAAAAAAAGTGGCAATGCCAGCTACTTTCGGCGTGCTCACGACAGTCGCTATTTTTATGCCGTTTATGTTCAGTAGTGGGCCGAATTCCGGACAGTTTATTGCTATCGCAGGGGTTTGTATTTTGTGCTTATTATTTAGCTTGATCGAATCTAAGCTGATCTTGCCCGCTCATCTAGCCTCAGTTCAACTCGCGCCAAAACCAAAGACGCATTGGCGTCAACGCTTTAATGACCGTTTTTATTCCCTATTGCACCACTATTATGCGCCCCTTCTGAGACGCTGTATTCACTATCGTTATGCTGTGATAGTAGGTTTTGTTTGCCTGTTAGTATTTTCTATTTGCTTATTAGCCAGTGGTTTACTGCGCTTTACTGCGGTACCAAAAGTACCACACGATTACCCTTCAATTAATATTCAGATGGATCACGCTGTATCTGAGGCGCAAACGCTTGCTGCGGTTGAACAAATTGAAGCTCTCATCGTGCAAGTTGAGCAGGATATTCAAGCCGAGACGGGCAAACCTATGATGGACGCAATGTATACCCGTATTGACCACCTAAAAGAGGCTGAGGTAGTAGTACCTCTAGTAGCCGAAGCGTTACGTCCCTTTGATACGTTTGAGCTGGCAAAGCGCTGGCGAGCGCAATTACCAGATATACCAGGGGTGAAAAAGCTGACAATAGAGTCTGACGTAATTGATATTGCTGAGAAAAGTGATATTGAATACCGTTTATATGCCCCTGACGCAAGCACATTGTATGCTGCCAGTCGTGACTTTGTTGATAGGCTTAATGGGACCGCTGGTGTTTATGGGGTTTACTCATCATTAGATAGTGCGCAGCTTGAATATCAAATCCAGCTAAAGCCACTAGCATATCAGTTACAGCTCAGTGCAAAAGAGGTGACACGACAAGTTGCTGCTCATTTTTATGGTATTGAGGTGCAGCGAGTAATGCGTGAAGGCCAAGAAGTTGTATTTAAAGTACGCGGAACAAAGGCCCAGCGTCATCAATTGAGCGCCCTTGCCTATACACTGATTACTTTAGATAACGGCGAACAGGTCTTTTTTGGCGATATTGCCAAAACAGTAGCGGTGCCTGGCTTATCAGACATCACTCGGGAGCAAGGTTATCAAGTCGCCACAATCAGCGCAGACGTTGATGAGCAGCATAATACAATTGGTAAGGTGGTCGAACAGATTGAATCACAACTTTTACCAGCACTCAGTCAAGCACACAGTGGGCTTACCACTCAGCCTGGAATAGCGCTTGAAGATCAGCGCCAAGAGCAAAGTGAGGTACTGACGTTTGGGCTGATTGGATTGTTGGTGGTTTACTGTTTATTGGCACTCCCTCTTAAAAGTTACCTTCAGCCAATCATCGTGATGTCTGTGATCCCCTTTGCCGCTGTGGGCGCATTGTGGGGGCATTACTTCCTTGGCTATAGCTTGAGTATGATGTCGGTCTTTGGCATCGTTGCCGCTGCTGGGGTGGTGATCAATGACTCTTTAGTCATGACCGATGTTGTGAACACGCAGAGATCCGCAGGTCAAATTACTAAAACAGCGGTGATCCAGGCTGGGATTGGTCGCTTTCGTGCCATTTTACTTACTTCATTGACAACCTTTCTGGGACTCGTCCCCATTATGTTTGAATCAAGCTTACAAGCTCAATTTGTGATCCCAACAGCGATTTCTTTGAGCTTTTCAGTATTATTTGCGACGGTTGTTACTTTAATAATGGTGCCGTGCCTGTACATGATGTTAGAAGATATTAAGCAGGTATTTCTCTATAGGCTTAAAAAGTCTGTCAATAGGGTAGCTTAAGGACTCCAAGCTCTGTTTTTAGCTCATAAAAAAGCCCAAAATGTATTTGGGCTTGAGACTTAAAGGTCAGGCATGTGCCTTGTTGAAGTAAAAAGAGTGTGTCCAGTCAAAGGAGAGCGTGGACACACAAAATGACGCTGATTAGAACTGATAAGACGTCGATAGCAGCACCTTACGAGGCTCACCAGGCTGTACCCACATCTGTGAATATGAATTGGTAAAATGCTCACGGTCAAAGGCGTTATGTACCTGCGCTTTCACAGACCATCTGTCACTGATTGCATACTCTGCAAATAAATTGACTGTAACATAAGAAGGAAGGTAAAAATCGCTACCACGCTGGCCTAATCGCTCATCGACATATTGCGCACCAACACCTGCAGACAAAGTGTTACCATATACGGTGTATTGCTGTCGTAATTGTATGCTCGCCGCATTTTCTGGAATATTAAGTAGATCATCACCTTTTCTGATGGCTACACCTAATCCTGTATCTATAGAATCTTTACTGACCTGCGCATCTAGATAGGTATACGAAAATTGAATTTGGGCATCAGCAGGCAATTGACCGATGATATCCAACTCAACCCCTTCACTGGTGGCTTCACCAATCGCCGCGCTATATCCAGGGTTTTGTACGTCCGCCACAATGATGTTGCTTTGTTCACTATCAAAGTATGTCAGTGTAATGTCGACATTGTTGTCTAATAATGACCACTTACTACCAACCTCTATTGATTCGCTTTGGTTTGGATCAAAGCCGTTTCCTAGATGATCAGTGCCAAAATTTAAGCGGTACCCTTCACCGTATGTTGAGTAGAGCGACCAGTTATCATTGAGCTGATACACCACGCCCATTTGTGGGCTAAAGTGCTGTTCAGATTGATCTGCACTTTTCATGCTTATCTTGTCATCGGTGGTCTGTTTTAGCCAGTCGAAGCGACCACCAATGCGAATTTGCAGTGCCTCAGTCAGAGCGATTTGATCTTGAATATAGATACCTGTCGCCCATTGATTTTGCTGGCGAATAATGACTGGGCTTGGGGTTGGTGAAGGATATTGACCATACACTGGTTGATGGATGTTAATCGCATACAACTGTGCATCGGTTGGGTTAGTACTTAAAGCGGGAGCTCGAGCAACGCGATAATCACGGTCGAATTCAAAACGGTCATAATCTACACCAGCAATGATATGATGCTTAATTGACCCTGTCACTAAATCTCCAGCGAGTTCGAAGCGTGCAACATATTGATCGGTATCGTAAGCACGTTGGCGATGTTGGCGTGTCAGCGTTTGAAAATCACGATACAGTTTTTGTCTTGACGGTGAAATATCGGCATCGCTCGATAGACTATCTAATTCTGTTTGTCTAAAAGCCAGTGCAGAGCTCAGTTGCCAGTCATTATTTAAATCATATAGCCATTGCAGTTGATGACCGTGCACCATTGTTGTGGTGGGGCCATCTCCTGGCTCACCAAGAAAGCGCTCGATTGGCATAAAATCAAAGTTGCCATTGGGTGCTATGATCCCGCGGTCAAACGGGATCTCTTGCTCTGCATACTCAAAATCGTACTGCCAGCTTGAGTCTGAGCTTTGATCAAACACAAACGATGCCATCATCCCGTGTTTTTGGGTTTCGATGGTATCACGAAAGCTGTCCTCTTCTTCGTAGAAACCAATGAAGCGACCTGCGACTGAATCAGAAAATACAGTATTTATGTCACCTTCTATTCTACGGTGAGCCCTGCTGCCTGCGGTGAGCTCTATTTCACTAGATGATTGGAAAGTTGGCTTTTTGGTAACAAGGTTAATTGAACCTCCTGGCTCACCACGACCAAATAAAGCCGCTTTTGGTCCTTTTAATACCTCAACTCGCTCGATACCAGACACATCTCTTGGCCCTGAGAATCCTCGTCCAGCATTAAAGCCATTGACTAAATAACCACTTGGGACGTTTTCATCACCAAAAAAGCCTCGGATAGCAAAGCTGTCCCAAAGGCCACCAAGGCTATTTTGGCGACTTACAGAGGCTGACATGTCCAGTACCTGTGTTAAATCTGTGATACCCGTTTGTGCCATCAACTCAGCGTCAAACTCGAATATAGCCTCGGGAGACATTAGATGGGTAAAATCACCACGATAGGCTTGGCGTTCACCTGTAACTTCAATGGTTTCGATGCCATTATCGGCAGATACTGAGAATGCTGCCAGTAAAGACACGGCAATCACACTTAAACGGCAGGTAGAGTGAAAGGGAGTCATTATCAATCCTTCATTATGATATAATATAACGCTTATTTGTGGTGACTGTACCATGAATGAGGTCAAGTGTTAAGCAGTAATCAATGTCGCGTATTCGTGATATAAGTATTGTGTCATTGTTGCTAAAAATAGTAATAAATGCGGGAATTTTATACAGTAAAGCGCATCACTCTTCACGAAGAGAATTAGTTGTTAAAGCGATAGGTTATCGCAAATACCTGCAAAATATCAGATTTTTAAATTTTTTTTGAGATTTTTTGTAATCCTTCAAAACCCCTTAGCTATCATGGGATTAACCTAGGTACAAACGTCAAAAAATTGGCTTTTTACAAAAAGTCAACCTTGAAGTCTCATCATGATCACCCTAAGCTTTATTTTAATTGAACGGTCAATTAATAAAAGCTATGCCAAAAGTCGGAATGGAACCTGTTCGTCGTCAGCAGCTAATTGACGCCACGCTAGAGTCAGTTGCCGAGTTAGGATTACAAGCAACCACAATTAATAGTATCAGCAAAAGAGCGGGGCTCTCTTCGGGGATAATCAGCCACTATTTTGGTGGTAAACAAGGCTTAATTGAAGCAACCGTACGCTACTTATTAAACAGTCTAAAATATAGTTTGTTAGATAAAACCTATGGCGGTTGTAGTGCTGAACAGCGATTGATGTACATCGTGGAAGCTAACTTTGCCATGGTGCAGCAGCAGTCCAACACGACGCGTACTTGGTTAAGCTTTTGGGCCCAATCTATGCACGATGATGAGTTACACCGACTACAGCACGTCAACAGTCGCCGATTGCAAAGTAACTTAGCAGTGTCATTGGCTGCTTTTATGCCAAGAGCTGAGGCAAAAGAAGCGGCAGAACTTGCCGCAGGCATGATTGACGGGCTATGGCTTAGAGCCGTATTAAGTAAAGCCGACCATCACGCGTTTCATCACAGCGAAACGCTCGCAAAACGCTACATTCAATCACTTATTAAGCAGTTTGGAGGATAATGTGACAGTCCCTGTATATCAAAATTTTATTCATGGCCAATTTTTGGCGAACCACTCAGGCGAAAAGTTTGCAGTAAAAAATCCAGCAACGGATGAAGTGATCTACGAAGTAGAAGTTGCTGATAGCCATATTCAGCAAGCTGCAATTGACAGTGCCAAAGCAGGTTTTGCCCTTTGGTCGGCAATGACGCCAATTGAGCGCAGCCGCATCTTACATAAGGCTGTGTCGTTATTACGTGAGCGTAATGATGAACTTGCCAAAATTGAAGTGTTGGATACAGGTAAGCCTTGGCAAGAGGCAGAATGTGTAGACATTCAAACTGGCGCTGACGTGATTGAATATTTTGCAGGGTTGGCACCCGCTCAGACTGGAAGCCAGCAACCTGTCGGCGGTGATTTTTTCTATACTCGTAAAGAACCATTAGGTATCTGTGCAGGCATCGGTGCGTGGAACTATCCGCTGCAAATTGCATGCTGGAAATCAGGCCCTGCGCTGGCAGCTGGTAATGCACTGATCTTTAAACCGTCTGAAGAAACGCCGCTTGGCGCGGTAAAGTTGGCTGAAATATTTATCGAAGCAGGTGTCCCTGCGGGCGTATTCAATGTAGTGCAAGGTGCCGCTGAAGTGGGTCAATGGCTCACAACACACCCTGATATTGAAAAAGTCTCTTTTACCGGTGAAGTTGGCACGGGTAAAAAAGTCATGCAAAGCGCATCGAGCAACTTAAAAGAAGTGACCATGGAGCTTGGTGGTAAATCTCCTCTTATCATCTTTGAAGATGCGGATATCTCTCAAGCAATAAGTGCGGCAATGTTGGGCAACTTCTACACTCAAGGTGAAGTGTGTACTAACTGCACGCGCGTATTTGTACATCGCCGTGTATATGATGCCTTCTTGGCAGAGCTAAAACAGCGCACTGAGCAAAATATCATTGCCGGTGATCCACTCGATCCAAACGTTAACCTTGGTGCGTTAATCTCAAAACAACACCAAACCTTGGTGATGGACTATATCGCAAAAGGTAAAGCCGAAGGGGCAACTGTACTGACAGGCGGTGAAGCCATCAGTCCTGCATCTGCACCAAACGGCTACTTTGTTGCGCCGACGATATTTATCGACTGTCATGATGAGATGACTATTGTGAAAGAAGAAATCTTTGGTCCAGTGATGTCTGTATTGGTATTCGATGACGAGGAAGAAGTCATTCAGCGTGCGAACAACACCCACTTAGGTCTGGCTGCGGGTGTATTTAGTAAAGATATTAAACGTGCACACCGTGTGATCCACCAGCTAGAGGCTGGTATTTGTTGGATCAATAGCTATGGTAACTCGCCTGCTGAAATGCCAGTTGGTGGCTATAAGCAGTCTGGGATCGGTCGTGAAAATGGCGTAGAAACACTAGACCAATATACCCAGACAAAATCTGTGTATGTAGGTATGAGTGATATTGAAAGCCCATTTTAATCGAGGAGTACTATGACTGATTTTGATTATATTATCGTAGGTGCGGGTTCTGCCGGTTGTGTGCTTGCAAACCGATTGTCAGAAAACCCCGCGCACAAAGTATTGTTACTCGAAACGGGTGGTAGTGATAAGAGCATTTTTATTCAGATGCCAACCGCGCTATCTATTCCAATGAATACCGATAAATATGCTTGGCAGTTCCATACAGAGCCTGAACCGCATTTAGACAACCGCGTTATGCATTGCCCTCGCGGCAAGGTGCTTGGCGGCTCATCGTCAATCAATGGCATGGTGTATGTGCGTGGTCACGCAAAAGATTTTGATGAGTGGCAAGACCACGGTGCACAAGACTGGGATTATCAGGCTTGCTTACCTTATTTCAAGCGCGCTGAGTCTTGGTATTTAGGTGGCGATCAGTACCGTGGTGAACAAGGTCCGCTTGGCACCAATAATGGTAATGAAATGGCAAATCCGCTCTATCGCGCGTTTATCAGTGCAGGAGAGCAAGCCGGCTATGCCTTTACCAAAGACTACAATGCTAAGCAACAAGAAGGTTTTGGCCCAATGCACATGACCGTCAAAGACGGTAAACGCTGCTCATCAAGCAGAGCCTATTTGGACCCTATCAAGCATCGTAGCAATCTGACGATTGTAACGGGAGCACTGGTACAAAAAGTATTGCTAGAGGACAAAGTTGCAACGGGTGTCGAATATAGCGTGAAGGGCAGCCTGAAAACCGCGAATGCGGCGAAGGAAGTGATCTTGAGCGCAGGTTCAATTGGCTCACCACATTTACTACAACTATCTGGCATTGGTGATAAAGACGCGTTGACTGCCGCAGGCGTTGAAGTGAAACATCACTTACCAGGTGTGGGTAAAAACCTACAAGATCACCTAGAATTCTATTTTCAATATAAATGTAAGCAGCCGATCACCTTAAATGGTAAGTTGGGACTGATTTCTAAAGGCTTAATTGGTGCCAGGTGGTTGCTTGATAAGTCAGGTCTAGGTGCAACTAACCACTTTGAATCTTGTGCCTTTATTCGTTCGAAAGCGGGCGTTGAGTGGCCGGATCTTCAGTACCACTTTTTACCTGCTGCTATTCGCTATGATGGAAAAAGTGCATTTGATGGTCATGGTTTTCAAGTTCATGTTGGCCACAATAAACCAAAGAGCCGTGGTGAAGTCACGATTAAATCGGCGGATCCAAGGGTTGCACCGAAAATACAGTTTAACTATTTAGCTGAGCAAGAGGATATCGAAGGCTTTAGAGCTTGTGTTAGGTTGACTCGTGAAATCATTGAGCAAAGTGCATTTGATGATTTTAGACAAAGCGAGATCCAACCTGGTGAGCATATCCAAACCGATGAAGAGATTGATGCCTTTGTGCGTCAAGCGGTAGAAAGTGCCTACCACCCTTCTTGTTCATGCAAAATGGGAGAAGATGAAATGGCCGTTGTAGACTCGCAAACTCGCGTTCACGGTGTACAGGGTTTACGCGTTGTCGACTCTTCTATTTTCCCAACAATTCCCAACGGTAACCTCAATGCGCCAACCATTATGGTCGCGGAAAAGGCTGCGGATATGATCCTTGGTAATCCGCCATTAGCCCTTGAGGAAGCAGAGGTTGTCATGACACAGAACTGGCAACAAGTTCAACGTAGTTCGGAGATGTAGTTTCGCCACTCGTATGGGAAAGTTCGTGCCCCATATGAGGCCTGCAGTGGCATACAGTGCAAGTAGTTTGCACTGTATTAATGCGGGAATAACGTACATAAAAACAACGGAGAAAAAAATGAGTTACTTCTATCTATTTTGGGAGGGTGACAATGACAGTATGGCTTAGTGCAGGCATCATTTTCACCCTATTAGCAGTCGCCTTTATCTTATTAAAATGGGGAAATGTTCAGTGCGTTGGTGTTACACCAGTTAAAACGTTCACTTTTATTGCTATTTTATTTACTTCTGGCCTCGATGTTGGCCTGATCATGTTTCCGCTTACGGAGTTTGCGGGTTACGCAGACATAAAAGCAAGCCCAGAGTACGCATTTACAAATCCTCTAGCCATAGAGTTTGGCTTTTGGGGGTTTTTAATCTGGGGGTTCTACTTTCTTACGTGTTTTTATTTCTGCGTAATAGAGCCCAAAGTGAAGTTCTTTGAAATTCCTTGGGTTAAATTCATTAATAACATCGTTATTATTGGAACTTGCGCGTTTACCGCTTTCTTATTGTTGTCTAATCTACCTTGGTATTTACCTAGCTTAGGTGATGGCGAGTCAATTATTCCGAGTTTCTATTTAATCGTGTTTGCAGCGATCGCCTTTGCCGTTTACTCAAGCACCAGCCTTAAATACGTGCGCTTTCTAAGCATCACGACGACCTGGGTATTTATTGGCCTAATCGCCTTTATGTGGGCATCAGCGTTTGTTTTTGGTGACAGTGCAATGTCGAGTTATACCAATAATCTGGCGCTCATCGGTGGATACTTTGCCAATATTGATCAGTTCATATTACCACTTAATGATTATCATGAATTTTATCTATTTTGGTGGTTTGCTTGGAGTATCATGATAGGGCAATTTACATCGCGTTTTGTTGGCGGCTTGAAGACGTATCAAGTGTTGGCGGCGATGCTTATATTCCCTTCTATCCCTATCGCAGCATGGTTTAGTGTGCTTTATCACTATCATGAGGCTGGGATCCCAACTGCTGGCATTAAGAACTTTGCAATGGTGTTTGTGGGTATCGTGTTTGTGATCAACTCACTTGACTCGCTGATCCGTTTATATACTGATAATTTGAATTTAACAGTTAGTCGCCTTGGTAAAAGGAACTATATTTTACTTAACATAGTTGCACTATCGCTGCTTACCTTGTTATTTAAACTAAACTTTTTGCAGATCCAATGGGTTGGTGCGCTGGTCATTGGCTTGTTCTTCTCGTGTTTTGCGTACATTGCTTATAGCAAATTCAAAACCGTGAGCAAGATTGATAGCTCACCAAAAGACAACCTTATCGACTTTAGAAAAATTGAATCTGTAAATTAGGGATACAACGATATGACAACTTTAAAGAAAACGCTTTGTGCAATACCACTTGTATTTGCATCCAATTGTGCACTGGCTGATTGGTCAGCAACACTAACAGGTGTGTCTGATTATACTTTTAACGGTGTGAGTCAAACTCAGAACGACCCTGCGCTACAAGGCAGCATTGATAAAGCGTTTGCCAACGGTGTATATGCTGGAAGCTGGGCGTCTAATGTCGATTTTGGTGGTGACACTGATGTAGAGTGGGATTTTTATGTTGGTCGCTTCGTCGAGTTGAACCAAAGCTGGAGTGTTGATTATGGCATTGCCTATTACTCATATCATGGTGGTGATGATTCGAGTGACGGTAACTATCCTGAGATTTACACAAAATTTGGTTACAGCAGTGAGTTTGGCCAAACAGAATTTAACTTTTGGTATAGCTGGGATTACTTTGGTACTGAGGCGGGTCATACTATTGCGATGGTGGCGCATACTTTTGAAATTGCACCAGGCCATGCGTTAAGAGCTAGCTTTGATGTGTCCAACTCCCTTGATGGAGATAAGTATAGTTGGGATGGCACTGGTAAGTCATACAACCATTATCGATTAGCTTATCAAACGGCATTGCAAGGTTTTAACATTGAAGTAGCAGCAGAGAATACCAGTCTAGACTGGGATACCGCTGACGAGCGTATCGTTTTGTCCTTATCAAGGACCTTCGATTTATAAGGCTTTGTAAGCGTCACTTGATGATGACCGAAATACCAGCCTAATTTAGGCTGGTATTTTTTTGGCTATCGACACGGTTTTCTCGCCTCAAAATAGACCACTTAATTAACCCCAGCTCGGG
>NZ_RCSQ01000034.1:0-49184 GCF_004103255.1 Pseudoalteromonas sp. PS5 | reverse complement strand
CAACAATATTCAGAATCGACTAGCTCGCTTAATCAAGCAAGTTGGTATAAAAGGCCCTAAAACATGGGCCTTTTAGCATTATACGATATGTTGAATGGACTGATAAATCCTAGCAGGAAGGAGTGCTTTTAAATGTTGCTCCAATGTCAGTAAAGCCGTTGTGCCACGAATACCTGTACCTTCATCTTGCTCAATAAAGCCCTGCTCTTTCAAACTAGAAACAAAAGCGCTTAGTACTTTCTTGTCAAAAAACTCGGGGCTTTTGACTCCATGCAATGTCCCAAGTCGCTCGGCCAGTAGTGCGCTCTCGCTTTCGAGCTCACTGCGACTCAAACCCTGATGGTGTTTAACTAGGTTGATGGTGATTGCATAACGCTCTAGGGTCAAATGAATCACTTTACCTAGCATTTCAAGTTGAGCTAAGGCTGCCCCCTCTTTGTTAACAGAAGCTAAGTGTCCGTCAAATGAAATAAGCTTCTGGGCTGCAAAGAAGGTTAAAATTGATTCGATATAATCTTCTTGAAGATCGGTTAAAAACCACTCTTTAGCGAATAAAGGATATAGCAATTCTACTTCTTTTCTGCATTCATCAATGCTTAAGCTGTAGCGGTTGAAAAGCTGTTGCGCTATTAAACTGGGTACCGCAAATAAATGAAGAATATTATTTCGATAATAATTTAACAGCGCACGCTCATGTTCTTTAACACTGATGATGCTACCAAAGCTATCGTCAATGACATCGAACTTATCGAGCTTTAAAGCATGACTCAAGAGTGCTTCAGCACTACAAGCTGGGATTGTAGCATTGTTGTGATAGGGGGCTTGTCTGTGTAACTCTAGGTACAATTCGAGCTGCTGTAATAGCTGCGGCTTTGGTAATGCAAACTGTTCATTACTTAACAATATTGTGGCAAGAAGGTTGACAGAGTTAAGCGCTGCAGAGTTATTTATCTCGGTCATGATCACCTCAGAGAGATCAGCCACTTGTTTGTTTAGCCACACAGGCTTTTGCGCTTCTGTTGGGTGGATTGATGCACGCCAGTCAGGCTGCTGTTCGTTTAAAAATTGATTGACAGAAATTGGCTCGCCAAAATTTAAGTAGCCTCGTCCGTAATTTTTCAGATTCTTAATAGCCTTAAAAATGCCAAATATAGACTCATTTTTTTTGCTATTGCCGGCTAACTCTTTTAGGTACGTATTGATTTCCATCACATGTTCATAACCGAGGTAAACAGGTACTAGCGAAATAGGTCTATCGATACCTCGTAGCATAGACTGGACCGTCATAGCCAGCATGCCCGTTTTTGGTGGCAATAAGCGACCTGTGCGACTGCGCCCACCTTCGGTATAAAATTTGACAGAGTAGCCTTTAATGAAGAGCTGGCTGAGGTACTCTTTGAATACCGCAGAATACAGCTTATTTCCAGAAAAGGAGCGGCGAATAAAGAAAGCACCGCTGCGTCTAAAAATAGGGCCTGCAGGGAAGAAATTAAGATTAACACCTGCCGCAATATGTGGAGGCACTAAGCCTTGGTGATAAATGACATAGGTAAGTAGTAAGTAGTCCATATGGCTACGATGACAGGGGACATAAATGATTTCATGACCTTTATCAGCAAGTGCTTGGACTTTATCAGAGTTATTTACCTCAATGCCATTATAAAGTTTATTCCAAAGCCAAGTCAGAGCCCTATCTGCTACGCGCACCATGGCATCGGAATAATTCGCCGCGATTTCATCAAGTAAAGATAATGCTTGTAAGCGTGCCTCTTCTTGACTAAGGCCTTTTGCTTTGGCTTCGTCGGCAATGGCTTTTTTGATACTTTGTGATGCCAATATTGAACTGAATAGTTGCTCACGAGAAGGGAGCTTTGGTCCAGTTGCTGCGAGTTTTTGGCGTCTAAAGTGCACTCTGGCAACGCGTAAAAGCTTATGAGGAAGCTCTTCAACATCGGCTTTATCAGTAAGTAGTTGGTTAAGTTCAATAGGGCGTGAAAATCGAACAAAGTTGTCACGACCTGAAAATATCACTACAAAGCACTTTCGCAACCAGCTTGGGGTCAGTGAATTTGATAACAGTGTGCCCACACCTGGTTTTTCTTTGCCTGGGTTTCTACCCCAAAGAATAGTCACAGGGATAACTTGGACATTTTGGTTGATATCGGCTTTTAACGCTTCAAAAATTGCCTTGCTATGAGCAAGGGCATTACTTGGCTTGTGACTATTGCCAAATACGCTCGGTGGCGCTTGGATCCCAACAAACCGGTTGAGTTCTTTATTTCCTATTTTTTCTTTTTGGGAAGGTCTTGGCAAGCCAAGCTTCTTACACATTATATCCAACGCGACCATATCTGAAGTTGAATCTAACGTCGCCACATAAAAAGTAGGTATGCTTGGGTCAAGCTCATAGTCATTAATGGGATTTTCTGGCAATACTTTACTTTTGACGAAAAGCCAATTGCTACAACGAGCGATAGTGGTGAGCAAATAAGAAAAAACCTGCATGGAAATACCGAACAATTATCATTAATTATAGAATACCAAGATTTAACTGGACTGACCATTTCAACTGCTATTTTCAGCCATCTTGCTCTGTTTTTTGATGCTTTAAAAAGTAGCACAGTTATCTTAACCGACAATAATAGAAAGCTGTTTGTGCAGGTTGCTTTTACTCTAAAGTTGCTAAGGCTGCGCCTAAACGCCGGTTATTTTACGGTCATAAAATTACTTTATAATAGTTGTTGCATTTATCACCAATATCACTATAATATGCAGACTTTCTTGACCATAGTGTCTTTGAAAGTAAATGAAAGGTCTGGATTTCAGACCATATGAACAGGAACTCCAATTGTGAGTTCAATGGTAGAAATAAATTAACAACCGACTTCTCAGAGATTATTGAGCTAGTCTCGGTCGTTTTTTTTATGCTCTTTTTAAATGCTCTTTTTATTTGAGGTTTAAGAATGTCAAATCAACGCATTCGTATTCGCCTAAAAGCTTTTGACCACCGTTTGATTGACCAATCAACGGCGGAAATCGTGGAAACAGCGAAGCGCACTGGTGCACAGGTTCGTGGTCCAATCCCACTACCTACGCGCAAAGAACGTTTCACAGTATTGATCTCTCCGCACGTTAACAAAGACGCGCGTGATCAGTATGAAATCCGCACCCACAAACGTCTGATCGACATCGTAGAACCAACTGACAAGACTGTAGACGCGCTAATGCGCCTAGACCTTGCTGCTGGTGTTGATGTTCAAATCAGCCTGGGTTAATCGGAAGATTAGAGAGGTTTTAGGAAAATGGCATTAGGTCTAGTCGGTCGTAAAGTGGGTATGACACGTATCTTCACTGAAGATGGTGTATCTATCCCTGTGACAGTTATCGAAGCGACTCCTAACCGTGTTACGCAGATCAAATCTGACGCAACTGACGGTTATAACGCGCTTCAAGTTACTGCAGGCGAGAAAAAAGCAAGCCGTGTAAACAAACCAGCAGCGGGTCACTTCGCTAAAGCTGGCGTTGAAGCGGGTCGCGGCCTGTGGGAATTCCGTCTTAACGGCGGTGAAGGTGAATTTGAAGTAGGTTCAGAGCTAACTGTTGAACTTTTCACTGAAGTGAAAAAAGTAGACGTTACTGGTACTTCAAAAGGTAAAGGTTTCCAAGGTGGTGTTAAGCGCTGGAACTTCAGCATGCAAGACGCAACTCACGGTAACTCTCTATCTCACCGTGCTCCTGGTTCAATCGGTCAAAACCAGTCTCCTGGTAAAGTTTTCAAAGGTAAGAAAATGGCCGGTCAAATGGGTAATGTTCGTTCTACGACACAGAACCTTGAACTAGTACGTGTTGACGCAGAGCGTAACTTGCTTTTAGTTAAAGGTGCAGTACCTGGCGCTATCGGCGGTGACGTTATCGTTAAACCAGCTGTTAAAGCATAAGTCCTGGAGATTTAGTGATGGAATTAGCAATTAAAGGCGCTGGTGCGCTTGAAGTTTCCGAAGCTACTTTTGGACGTGAGTTTAACGAAGCATTAGTACACCAAGTAGTTGTTGCTTACGCAGCAGGTGCTCGTCAAGGTACTAAAGCTCAACTGACACGTTCTGAAGTACGCGGTGGTGGTAAGAAACCATTCCGCCAAAAAGGTACTGGCCGTGCTCGTGCTGGTACAATCCGCAGCCCAATCTGGCGCAGCGGTGGTGTGAGCTTTGCAGCTAAGCCGCAAGATCACAGCCAAAAAGTTAACCGTAAGATGTATCGCGGTGCGATCAAGAGCATTCTTTCTGAGCTTGTTCGTCAAGATCGTCTAGTAGTTGTTGAAGATTTTGGTCTAGAAGCACCAAAAACTAAAGAACTAGTAGCTAAGCTTAAAGAACTTGAGCTTAAAGACGTACTAATCGTGACTGAAGAAGTAGATGAGAATCTATTCCTTTCTGCACGTAACCTGTACAAGGTTGACACGCGTGACGTAGCTGGCATCGACCCAGTAAGCCTAATCGCTTTCGATAAGGTTCTGATTACTGCTGCTGCTGTTAAGCAACTTGAGGAGGCGCTAGCATGATCCGTGAAGAACGTCTTTTAAAAGTAATCCTTGCTCCACACATCTCTGAGAAGAGCACTGTATCTGCTGAAGAAAACAACACGATTGTTTTCAAAGTAGCAAAAGATGCAAACAAAGCAGAAATTAAAGCTGCTATTGAAAAGCTTTTCGAAGTAGAAGTAACTGGTGTTCGCACTCTAAATGTTAAGGGTAAGACAAAGCGTACTGGTATGCGTTTTGGCCGTCGTAGCGATTGGAAAAAAGCATACGTTACTCTTAAAGAAGGTAGCGAGCTAGACTTTGTCGGCGGCGCCGAGTAATAAGGGGAGTTAGAATTATGGCACTTCAAAAGTGTAAACCAACTTCTGCGGGTCGTCGTCACGTCGTTAAAGTGGTTAACCCTGATCTACACAAGGGTAAGCCTTACGCTCCGCTACTAGAGAAAAACTCTAAATCAGGCGGTCGTAACAACAACGGTCGTATCACGGTTCGTCACATCGGTGGTGGTCATAAGCAACACTACCGTGTAATCGACTTTACACGCACAAAAGATGGCATTCCTGCTAAAGTTGAGCGTCTAGAGTACGATCCAAACCGTAGCGCAAACATCGCTCTTGTATTATATGCAGACGGTGAGCGTCGTTACATTATTGCACCTAAGGGTCTTAAAGCAGGTGATGCAATCCAATCTGGTGTTGATGCACCAATCAAGGTTGGTAACACACTACCTATGCGTAATATCCCTGTAGGTTCTACAGTACACAACGTTGAACTTAAACCTGGCAAAGGTGCACAAATTGCACGTTCTGCTGGTGCTTACGTACAGATCCTTGCTCGTGAAGGTCAATACGTAACACTACGTCTTCGCTCTGGTGAAGTTCGTAAGGTTGAGTCTGATTGTCGTGCGACTCTTGGCGAAGTAGGTAACGCAGAGCACATGCTACGTTCACTAGGTAAAGCTGGTGCAAATCGTTGGCGTGGTATCCGTCCTACAGTTCGTGGTGTTGCCATGAACCCGATTGACCACCCACACGGTGGTGGTGAAGGTCGTACTTCTGGTGGTCGTCACCCTGTATCTCCATGGGGCGTACCTACTAAGGGTTACAAGACTCGTAAGAACAAGCGTACTGATAAGTTCATCGTACGTCGTCGTACTAAATAATAGTTGAGGAATTGCCATGCCACGTTCTCTCAAGAAAGGTCCATTTATTGACCTACACTTGCTGAAGAAGGTAGAGAAAGCGTTGGAAAGCGGTGACAAGAAGCCAATTAAAACTTGGAGCCGTCGTTCAATGATCATACCTAACATGATCGGATTGACCATCGCTGTCCATAATGGTCGTCAGCACGTTCCTGTGTTCATCACAGACGAAATGATCGGTCACAAACTAGGTGAATTTGCACCTACACGTACTTACCGCGGTCACGCTGCGGATAAGAAAGCTAAGAAACGTTAATCGGAGGGTATGATGGAAGCATTAGCTAAACACAAATTCGCCTCTGGTTCGGCGCAGAAAGCACGTCTAGTGGCAGATCAGATCCGTGGACTTCCGGTTGATCGCGCGCTAGAAATCCTGGCGTACAGCCCGAAGAAAGCGGCTGTATTAGTTAAGAAAGTACTTGAGTCTGCTATCGCGAACGCGGAGCACAACGAAGGTGCTGACATTGATGAGCTTAAAGTGGCTAAAGTATTTGTAGACGAAGGTCCTACAATGAAACGTATTATGCCACGTGCTAAAGGACGCGCAGACCGCATCCTTAAGCGTACAAGCCACATCACTGTTGTGGTATCGGATAGCTAGGAGATATAAGTAATGGGACAAAAAGTTCATCCTACTGGTATTCGCCTAGGTATCTCAAAGCCTTGGGTATCTACTTGGTACGCGAATACAAAAGATTTCTCTGAACAGCTTTTTGGCGATCACAAAGTACGTCAATACCTTACTAAGGAATTGAAAAGTGCTTCTGTAGCTAAGATCGTTATCGAGCGTCCAGCTAAATCAATCCGTGTAACAATTCACACAGCTCGTCCTGGTGTTGTTATCGGTAAAAAAGGTGAAGATGTTGAAAAGCTTCGCCAAGCTGTAACTAAGCTTGCTGGTGTACCTGCGCAAATCAACATCGCAGAAGTACGTAAGCCAGAGCTAGATGCACAATTAGTTGCTGACGGTATTTCTTCTCAGTTAGAGCGTCGTGTTATGTTCCGTCGTGCTATGAAGCGCGCAGTACAAAACGCAATGCGTCTAGGTGCGAAGGGTATCAAAGTTGAAGTAAGCGGCCGTCTAGGCGGTGCTGAAATCGCACGTTCTGAGTGGTACCGTGAAGGTCGTGTACCTCTACACACTCTACGTGCTGATATCGACTACGCAACTTCAGAAGCTTTGACCACTTACGGTATCATCGGTGTTAAGGTTTGGATCTTCAAAGGCGAAGTAATTGGTGGTCTTCCACTAGTTCAAGAGCAAGAGAAGCCAGCTAAACGTGCGCCGAAGAAAGCTAAAAAAAGTGCTAAGTAAGAGGTAGCGACTAATGTTACAGCCAAAACGTACAAAATTCCGTAAGGTACACAAAGGCCGCAACCGTGGTCTGGCTACCAGCGGTAACAAAGTTAGCTTCGGTTCTTTCGGCTTGAAAGCGACTGGCCGTGGCCGTATGACTGCTCGTCAAATCGAAGCAGCTCGTCGTGCTATGACACGTCACGTCAAGCGTCAAGGTAAAATCTGGATCCGTGTATTCCCAGATAAGCCAATTACAGAAAAGCCGCTTGAAGTTCGTATGGGTAAAGGTAAAGGTTCTGTTGAATACTGGGTTGCTGAAATTCAGCCTGGTAAAGTGCTTTACGAAATGGAAGGTGTTTCTGAAGAGCTTGCTCGTGAAGCATTTAACCTTGCTTCTCGTAAACTACCATTCAAGACAACTTTCGTAACTCGGACGGTAATGTAATGAAAGCTAGCGAATTAAAAGACAAAAGCGTAGAAGAGCTAAATGCTGAACTTCTTGAGCTACTTCGTGAGCAGTTTAACCTGCGCATGCAAGCGAGCACTGGTCAGCTAGCTCAAACTCACGAACTGAGAAAAGTACGTCGCAACATTGCGCGTGTTAAAACGGTTATTAACCAGAAGGCAGGTGCATAATGAGCGATAAGATCCGTACTCTTCAAGGTCGTGTAGTAAGCGATAAAATGGACAAATCAATTGTTGTTGCTATCGAGCGTCAGGTTAAGCACCCGATCTACGGTAAGTTCATCAAGCGTACAACTAAGTTGCACGCACACGATGAAAACAACACGGCACTAGCAGGTGACGTCGTGACTATTCGCGAATGTGCGCCAATCTCTAAGAAAAAATCTTGGATGCTAGTTGACGTTATTGAACGTCCTAAGAAAGCTTAATTTTAGTTTTGAACTAAATTAGACTTTTGATAAAGCCCCGGCATTAGCTGGGGCTCTTGCGTTTCTGGGACGTTTTTTATCGCCTTGATGGTCGGTAGCACTAAAGTGTGCTGTCTTTTTACGATACAGTCGTTATGCTAGAAAAAATAATAAAAAATCATCACAGTTATGTTTTCTATTGGACTTATCAGTCTTATTGCGCTGCTGTATTTAGCGCTTTTATTTACCATTGCATGGGGCGCGGATAGGGCAAGTACTAAATTTCGCTCTTATCATGCCAAGCAAGTTACCTATGCCTTGTCACTTGGGGTATATTGCACCTCTTGGGCGTTTTTTGGTACTACCGCGCAAGCTGCAAATAATGGTTGGTGGCTAGCGCCAACTTATGTTGGCACGATTTTACTGTTTATATTTGGTTGGCAAGTCTACACTCGTATTGCTGAAATCTGTCGGCAGCAGCAACTGACCTCTATGGCGGACTTTATTGCCACGCGTTACGGTAATTCCTCTAGTCTGTCAGGGTTAATTTCTCTGATCTCTGTCATTGCAGTCGTCCCCTATATTGCCCTTCAGCTTAATGCCACCAGCGCTAGTATCGGTATGCTAACAAGCGAAACCCAGCTGGTGAGTGCCGCATTTTGGCAAGATAGTACTTTTTACATTACGTTACTGTTGGCTCTATTTGCCATTTTGTTTGGCACACGTAGGCTGAGACCCAGTGAGCATAACCCTGGGTTGATGACCGCAATCGCCTTTGAGTCATTAATTAAGTTGTTGGCGTTTATGGCCGTTGGTGTCTACGTCTGTTTTGTGCTCTTTGAATCGCCAGCTCACTTATTTAACCAGGTGGAGCAGCAGGGAATTACCAAGCAAATAGAGGCAACTGCCAGCCCAACCTATGTTTATTTAGTCCATGTTCTCTTGGGTGCATTGGCAACGCTTTGTTTGCCACGACAATTCCATACCTCTTTTATTGAATATGACGAACAAAACCAATTTAAAACCGCACGCTGGCTATTTCCCGTTTATTTGCTGCTGATTAATTTATTTATTTTGCCAATCGCTTACACCGGATTGGTGTATTTTAATGGTCAAGATATTGGTTACGATACGTTTGTGCTCGCCTTACCGCTGGGATCTGATGCACCTTTGGTTGCTTTAACTGCCTTTCTGGGAGGGTTCTCTGCGGCGACAAGCATGGTAATAGTTTCAGCCATCGTGCTATCTATTATGATCACCAATGATTTTATCAATCAATTTTTGTTGCGCCGCTCGCACTTAAATTCACACCATCGTGGTTTATCTAAGTTTAATCTGCTCAATGCTAGACGGGTGGTCATTGTTGGCATTTTATTGTTGAGTTACGCCAGTCATCGTGTGCTTGCTGAGGGTAACACATTAGCCAATATGGGACTCATGTCATTTGCTTTGGTAGCACAGTTTTCGCCCGCGATGGTGATTGGTTTGTGGTGGCGAGGAGCTTCGTGCTTAGGCGCGCAATTAGGTATTGTGACAGGTTTTGCTATTTGGTTTTACACCCTGTTGTTACCGAGCTTGATCAGTGGCCTTAACTTCGAAAGTCACTGGTTGAGCGCGGGGCCTATGGGTATCACATGGTTAGCACCGTTAGACTTTTTGAGTCTGGGGTTAGACAGTACGAGTCAGTCTGTGCTGATCTCGTTAAGTGCAAATTTGTTGGTTTATTTTCTGGTGCCATTTATTTCATCAGCACGTCTTGCTGAGCGCTTACAAAGCAATAAATTTGTTATGCCATCCAAATCTGCACAGTCTGCAAACACGGTGTTGAGTTACCACGACTTGGCAGCATTACTGCAGCGCTTTAGCGAGCAGGCGCGAGCACAGCAGCTTGTAGAGCTTCATTTCCCTAAAGAGCCCGGAAACTGGAAACTGCCAGCACCTTTGCAAGTTGAAAGTATCATTGAGCGGGAGATGTCGACCCTCGTTGGTGGGGCATCTGCGAAACTGATTTTAGATGTCGCCAAAGATGAAAAGCGTCAGCCTTTAGAGCAAGTTGCAGAGTTTGTCGATGAAGCGTCACAGGTATTACGTTTTAATCGTGACTTGCTACAGTCGACCATAGAAAATGTCAGTCAGGGGATTAGTGTAGTAGATAGCCAACTGCAACTGGTCGCTTGGAACCAGCGCTATGCAGAAATGTTTAACTATCCAGACAATGCACTGTTTATTGGTCGCCCTGTGGCTGAGCTTATTCGTTACAATGCACAGCGCGGACTATTTGGTGATGCTGATGTCGAGCAGCAAGTACAGAAGCGTCTATCACATTTACGACGAGGCAATGCGTATCGTTACCGCCGCGAGCACCACGATGGTCGCGTGTTTGAAATACAAGGTAACCCGCTTCCGGGTGGCGGGTTTGTAACAACCTACACTGACATCACGGAGTTTGTGAAACAGCAGTCCCTACTAGAACAAGTTAATACAAACCTAGAAGAAACGGTCGCAGCAAGAACCAAAGAGTTGATAGACGCCAACCATGCTTTATCTACTGCGAAACGCCAAGCTGAGCAGGCAACGGAGAGTAAGACCCGTTTTTTCGCAGCAGCAAGCCATGACCTGTTACAGCCATTTAACGCAGCGAGTCTGTTTTGTTCATTGATGAGTGAAAAAGCCCACGGGACTGAACTAGCTGAGCTTTCGCAAAGCATCAAAAGTTCATTGGCAAGTGCTGAAGAGCTGTTGTCGAGCATTCTTGAACTCACAAAGTTAGAAGCCGGTGCGTTTAAGGTTAATAGTTCGCGCTTTGTATTATCGTCACTGTTGGAGCCATTAGAAAATGAATATGGGGCGATAGCGAAAGACAAAGGGTTAGCGTTTACTGTGCGGGTTTGTGATGCCATGCTCTACACCGATAAAGCACTCCTAAAAAGGGTGTTGGGAAACTTACTGAGTAACGCGATTCGTTACACTGAGTCTGGTACGATAAGGCTTATCGCTGAATGTCAGGGAGAGAGTGTTTCAATCATTGTTGAAGACACAGGCGTAGGCATTGCAAAGCAAGATCAGGACGCCATATTTCAAGAGTTCAAACAGCTGCATAGTAAAGAGCTAGCGCAGGGATTAGGACTTGGACTTGCGATCAGTAAACGGATATGTGAAGTGTTGGAAATACCCATCACCCTTGGCTCACAACTTAATAAAGGCACGCAATTTACCTTAACACTGCCAAGCTTTGGAATGCAGACGGGTCAAAAGAGCGAAGTAATTGCTGACAAACCCACTGGTGATGCGCAATTATCGGGTCTGTCTATTTGGCTACTCGATAATGATGCCAACGCACTTGATGCACTATCACAAGTATTGCGAAGTTGGGGGTGTAAGGTGGCCGTAGCGCGAGATGAAGCAGCGCTTAGTGCACTGCAAGCAACGAGTCGGGCTGATATGTTGATCGCGGATTATCAGCTTGATCATGGTGTCACCGGACTTGAGGTAATTACGGCGCTTGCGCTGGACAATATGCCAATCATTATCAGTACAGCTAACCACGACGAGGCTATTCGCGAGCAAGTAAGTGATGCCGGGATCCCATTACTTTATAAACCGCTTAAAATACCAGCCCTAAAGCGCATGATTAAACGACTAATTTAGTTAAGCACTCGCTTCATCGTCGAGGTGTACATCCGTAGCCAGCTGATTAAAGAGGATCCCAGCTTGGGTGCGGTTATACACATTGAGCTTTTTTAAAATTGCTGAAACATGCTGTTTGATGGTGGTCTCTTGAATCGACATTGCATATGCAATTTGCTTATTCAAAAGGCCGTCGGCAATCATCGTTAACACGCGATATTGCTGCGGTGTTAGTTTTTCTAAATTACGTGCAAATTGCGCTTGTTCGCTGTCACTTTCTGGCGCGATATCCACGATTTCAGGCAACCAAGTTTCTCCTTCAATAACGAGCTTGATAGCATCACTAATCACTTCTAGTGAGGAAGACTTGGGAATATAAGCGCTTGCCCCGAGGGCAACACATTGACTAATAATGGATGCTGATTCGTTGGCTGAAACCATGATCACTAGTATGTCTGGATACTGATTTCTTAACCGGGCAAGACCTTCGAGACCTTTCGCGCCAGGAATAGACAAGTCCAAAAATACTAGCTCTGTCTCAGGATGCGCGAGCAACATCTCGAATAAGCTGTCTAAGGTACTGGCTTCTTTAATGGGGTCATGACCAATCGCTTGTGCAGCAGCGTGTTTAAGTGCGCTGCGAAATAATGGGTGGTCATCAGCGATGATTGCTTGCACCTGAGACATCCTTAACTAACTCCTAGTATCCGTTGTTATAGGGTATTTCCAAAACTACATCAAGCGATTGAGATAGCGAGACTCTCTTGCAACCTCGCTTTCGGTGCTAAAAACGATAACCTACGGTAAGCGAAACGGTTCTTGGGTCGCCAAAGTAGCCTATCAAAGTATTATCACCACCAAGTCCTGGCGTGTATTTACTCACATTACTCGGATCGCTCGGATCTGGTGTCACGAACTGATAGCCTCCTATCATATATTCTTCATCGGTCAGGTTTTTCCCATGAAGACCAACACGCCAATTGCCATCTGTGCTATACCAATTAATACTCAGATTGACTAAACCATAGCTGTCCTGCGTCAGTAGGCTATCTTCCTCAAATAAGACATAATCACCACGATGGTAGTAGCTGGCATTGAATACCCAATCGCCAATATCGCTGTAGAGTTTATAGGTCGCCCCAAGGTTAAAAGTTAAATCAGGGGTGTTAGAAATACTAAAGCGGTCTGATTTGTCAAATGTCGCGCCCGTGTCTGGGTTAGTATCGAGTACCTCTTCAAAGTCGCTGTCTATATATCCTATCGCGGCGTCAAAACTCAGCGCCTCTGTAGCGACATAGCTCAGCTCTGCTTCAATACCATTTGCTGTAGACTTACCAATGTTGCCAAGTCGTTGGTTGAGATCGGCAGAAGTTGCACCAGGCAATACGGAAATATATTGGCGGTCTTTGTGATCTAATGTGAATAGCGTGATATTGGCTCTTAGATTGTCGTTCCACTCGCTTTTCATACCGATTTCGAATGAATCTACGATTTCAGGGTCTGCAGCAGGCTCCGGGGTGCTGGCTCTGGGGTTGAAGGTACCGGATTTAAATCCTTGAGCATAGCTGGCAAAGAACATGATATCGCGGTTGTATTGATATTCCACTCCCACTCTTGGCGTAAACCGTGACCAATCTTCTTCATCATCGAGCACTGACGGTACCAGTTCACCAGCAGGGCGTGTATAACCTGGGATCCAATTTGATTCGGGATACACGACATCAAAGACCAAACCATTGCTGACTTGTGCTTCTTTGCTGTCTTTAGTGTAACGAGCACCCAATGTGAGCGACCACTGCTCTGCTAAATCAATGGTGCCTTGAATATACGCGGCTTTACTATTTGAGTTATTACAACCACTCACTTCTCGCGTAAGACCGGGAGCGCCCAAGCTTTGTCCTAATACCTCCAAAATTGCTTGGAATTGGCCGCATGACTCACCATCGTAATAATATAGACCTGAGACAAATTTATAGCCGTTACCTGCATGGCTTAGCTGTATCTCATGGGTGGTTTGTTCATCATCATAAATGGCGGGTACATCAAAGATCCGCAATGGCGTATTATCAAAGTCAATATTGGTCGGGGAATAACTATCTCGGCTAGCGCCGATGTATTTTATTGTGGTGGCGTCAGAAAGATCCCAGCGAGCGGTCAAACTATATCCCTCAAGCTCGACTTTATTCCACGTTGGCATACTGGTGTAAGAATCAAATACGCTGTCAGGCACGGGAGCGTCAGTCAGTAAGCTAGGCAACAAGCGGTAACCCCCTTTAGAGTTGGAGTCATCGTCGGTTTTATCCCATGCTAAACGGAAGAACAAATCATCGCTTGGACGATATTCCAAGGTTAACCGCGCAGCTTGAATTTCTTTATTGTAGTTTTCCTTGTCTTGGCCGGGCAGCGTTGAAACCTTGAACTCACCAAAGCCATCTCGATTCAAAGTCGCAAAGCCATAACCTAGGTAGAGTGTATCTTCCACGAGCGGCAGTTGACCTGTGATCTTAAGATCGCGTTGATTATAACTACCAACAGTCCCTTCCACGTTAAAAGTCGCATCGCCAGACATTTCCTTAGTGACATATTTTATAGCGCCACCAATGGTGTTTTTGCCATATAGCGTTCCTTGTGGTCCACGTAGTACTTCAATCTGTTGTACATCAAGGAGGTCTAGTACAGCCCCTTGCGGCCTTGCTAAGTAAATGTCATCGACGTAAATACCGACACCAGGTTCATAACCCCATAATGGATCTTGTTGCCCAACACCACGAATAAAGGCTGTGAGGGTAGAGTTAGTGCCACGGCTGGCTTGAAGTGTGGTATTAGGTGAAAACTGCTGGACTTCAGAGAGTACCGAAATGCCATTTTCGAGTAGTTCGGTTTCACCGATAGAAGTCACTGCCACCGGAACGGTTTGAAGGTTTTCTACCGACTTGCGTGCCGTGACCTCGATGCGCTCTAACTTGCCTTGTGATTGTATTGCTTGTTCTGCTGCCGCTGGGCTGACTTGAGTTGCCAGTGTAATAGCCAACGCGATAGCTGAATATCTAGGTTGGTAAATGTTCATCCAGTGATCCCTTTATTATTGTCATTTGGGGCTTGTTGTCACACCAAAGCATAGGGGAGTTGTAAAGTTTTTCTATTAGTACCTTAGTACTAATACCTTGATACGCTAGGATTAACACGGGATGTAGGGCTTCTATAACCTTAGTACTATGGTTTTTATTGCGCCTGCACGCCACACTGGTATTCATCAACAGTATGCCCAACACATCAATTTATAACGGGCATTAATAACAATAAAAGGAAGCCCTTATGCTCAGTATGCTTGGACTGGCAGGAGGACTTGGCCTACTTATTTGGCTAACTCTTCGTGGTGTAAATTTGTTTATTGCAGCTCCACTATGCGCATTATTGGTCGCACTAACCAGTGGCGTTGCTTTATTTCCTTCAGATGTAGTGCAAAGTAGCTTTATTACACTGTATATGGACGGCTTTGCAGGTTTTTTGAGCGCTTGGTTTTTTATGTTCTTGCTTGGTTCTTTATTTGGTAAGTTTATGGAAGACAGCGGTGCCGCTGATAGTGTAGCGCGTTATATTGTTAATAAACTCGGTATGAAACATGCTGTGTTAGCGGTAGTGATTGCCTGTGCGGTATTAACGTATGGCGGTGTAAGTGTTTTTATTGTGGCTTTCTCTGTCTACCCCATGGCGCTCAGCTTATTTAAAGATGCCAATTTACCAAGGCGCTTTATTCCCGCAACTCTGGCTTTCGGCTCTGTCACCTTTACCATGACTTCAGCAGGCTCTCCTGAAATTCAAAACTGGATCCCAATAAAGTATTTAGGTACTTCGCCTTATGCGGCTTGGGAAGTCAGTTTAGTGGTTGCCATATTTATGGCTATTACTGGCTATTGGTGGTTGAAAAAGATGATAACCAAAGCGGTGGCAAATGGTGAGCACTTTGAAGCGAGAGATGACGACCCTGAAATTCATGACCGCCATTATCCCCACCCAGTCACAGGTGTATTACCTCTGATTGTGGTGTTGATTTTGTCTTTTGCCCTTCATGATGCGCTACAGCAAAGTGCGCTTATTGTAGCGTTGTTAGGTGGTGTACTCAGTATTATAGCGATCAACTTTAAGCATTTTCACAACATGGGGAATGCTATTAACTTAGGCACCACAGGAGCGCTAGTTGCTATCGGTAATACCAGTGCTGTAGTGGGGTTTGGTGCGGTCGCAAAAAACACTGAGGCATTTCAATTAGCGGTTGAAATGATGACACACATACCGGGTAATGAGCTGCTTGGCGCCGCTGTGGCGGTGAGTGTAATAGCCGGTTTAACCGGGTCGGCATCTGGTGGGCAAGCCATTGCGTTACCTCTAGTGGCACCGCACTACATCGATGCAGGTGTCAATCCAGAGCAATTACACCGTGTTGTCGCTATTAGCTCAGGCGCTTTGGATACCTTACCGCACAACGGTTATGTGGTTACAACCATTCGCGCTATCTGTAAAGAAACACATCAACGAGCCTATTGGTCTATGGCAGCGTTGACTGCGGTCGTGCCGCTAGTGGGGGTTGCCCTCGCATTAACCCTATTCATCTTATTTTAACGGAGAGATACAGCAATGAAGCGGATTTTCCTGTTACTTTTGTTCGTTGCCAGCCATATCGTCTATAGCAGTGAGACAAACAAATCTATGCTGGTTGAAAAGCGGGCATTTACACTCGCGCACTTTACTACAGAGTCTGGAGTCAGCATTCCTGACGTTAAGGTCGGCTGGGAAAGCTATGGCAAATTAAATGCCGACAAAAGCAATGCAATTTTGATCACGCATTTCTTTTCAGGCACATCTCACGCTGCGGGTAAGTATCGAGAGTCTGACGTATTGGCAGGTTACTGGGATGCCATTATCGGCCCTGGGAAAGCGATAGATACGAACAAGTACTTTGTGATAAGTTCAGATACTTTGGTCAACGCAAATTGGCATAATAAAGATGTGATCACAACGGGCCCTGCCTCCATTAACCCAAAGACAGGTAAACCTTATGGCTTGGATTTTCCTGTGGTGACCATAGGTGATTTTGTTGAAGTGCAGAAGCAACTATTGGATAGCTTAGGTATCGACAAACTACATGCGGTGATGGGCGCGTCTATGGGATCTTTCCAAGCGTTAGAATGGTCGGTGCGCTACCCCGAAAAAGTGTCACGTTTAATTCATGTGATTGGCGCGGCAAAGATGGATGCTTGGACCGTTGCGGCGTTAGAGAAATGGGCTTTACCCATCCGCCTTGATCCAAATTGGCAGGGCGGGGACTACTACGACGGGGAAAGGCCACTTGCTGGATTGACAGCCACGATGCTTAATATTACTCAAGACGCAATGCACCCCGCTATTTATAACGCCAGTTTTCCAGACTTTATTGTGCTTGATCCCAAAGCAAAACAAGATATTCGTCAGCTTCCTAGGCTCAGCCAAACGCTAGCCACGCGTGCACGAGCGAGGGCCGAAACGCAAGATGCGAATTCTATCTTGTATTTAGTCCGCGCCTCGCAATTATATACCGCAGGCATGCAAGGTAATTTTGATAGCGCTATCGATAAAATCACAGCAAAGGTGTTATTGATGCCTGCAAGCAATGACTTGTTATTAAGACCTGAGCCTATTCGTAAGTTAGCACAGACCCTTAAAGCCAAGAATAAAGACGTGCAAATTACAGAAATAGAAGGCGTTTGGGGGCATTTAGACGGTATTTTTTCAATTCAATCGCAGGCTGACACCATTGCTCAGTTCTTAGCAAAATAATCAAGGAGTGACGATGAAGACAGCGTTGATCACAGGGGCTGCAAGTGGCATTGGTCGCTATATCGCGATGGCCTTGAGCAAACAAGATTACAGCTTATTGCTTGTAGATTTGAATTTAGCGCAAGCACAGACGGTGGCTGAGTCTATCGTCAGTGAAGGCGGAAACGCACAAGCGTTTGCGCTCAATATTGCCAATAAGCAAGACATCGCTGACTTTATCCGTCAGCACGATAACATAGATGTGCTTATCAATAATGCAGGTGTGCAACACGTTGAAGCACTGGAGCATTTTCCAGAAGATAAATGGCAACTACTGCAAGACGTGATGCTAACAGGGCCTGCCATGCTGTGTAAGGCGGTATTGCCACATATGCGCAAAGGCGGCTTTGGTCGTATTGTTAATATCGGTTCTATCCACGCTCTAGTCGCTTCTAAATATAAGTCAGCTTACGTTGCTGCAAAACATGGATTGATCGGGTTTGGTAAAGTATTGGCACTGGAAACCGCAGACAGCGATATCACCGTGAATACCATTTGCCCCGCTTATGTAAAAACTCCCTTGGTGGAGCAGCAAATTACGGCGCAAGCAAACCAGCATGGGATCAGCGAAGATGAAGTGATAAACAATATTATGCTAGCGCCAATGCCGAAAAAGGCTTTTATTGGGTTGGATGAAATTGCCCATGCAGTCAATTTTTTACTCGCAAATGAATCTCGCAACATTACAGGGCAAACCATTGTGCTAGACGGCGGCTGGACAGTGCAGTAGCAGGGCTACCGCTGCAGTCATGTGCAGCGGTAGAAATACCGCAAAAACCACTCAAACAGAGTGGCCTAAACAGTGAATTAACGCAATCTTCTTGTTGAAGTTAAGCCAACAGACTTTGAAATCCAACGATTAAATTGGGCTGTAGCTATTTCTCCAGTACATGTGTCCTCAATAGAAATGCGTTCTACAAACCAGCCAGCCTTATCACCTGCGTTATTACTATTGATCGTGAGTGATGAATTGCGCAGTTGACCACCGTTGGGCATGAAAATATAGAAATCGTCTACAGAGCCTTTTTCGAAGTCATCTCTGCCCGTATCATCTAAATATTTCCATGCTGATGGAGAGTTCGCTGCCCAGTTGATTTTCATTTTAATATCAGCATCAGTACCTGCTGACTTGATAGTTGAGGTATACACAGTAACAATATACTCAGTATTTTGTCCTTGACAGAATGATGAGCGTTCTAATATTTTCTCGGCTTCTCCATTTCCAAATTCAAAAATATATTCTTGAATATAAGATTCTTCATCTTGGTAGCCAGAGAGTGCCATCTTGCTTTCGAAGTTAGATATCTGTTTTGAAATTTTCGGTGTTGGTAAGTGCTCAGTCTGTTCTTTGGCAAATGAAATGGGTGAGATTAATATCCCTGCGGCTAGTAGCGATTTCAACATATATTTCATCTTAAAATTTCCTTTTTGATTTTCAAATTGTGCTGTTGCCTAGCTTGTGAAGTGACAACGCGAAGAGAGTATCAGTAGGTGTTTTTTGTTTCAATATTGTTTCATGGTTGTTTGTTTTATGTGTTTTTTATTGTTTTGCGCTATGCACCAAAGCTCTAATTGGAGGCTAGAAATACGAGGTGGTTCCTGAAAAAGTAGAGAAGACGCCTCACATATTGTTTATTGATGTTGAATAATAATTATTTGTAATTTTTTGTAGGGCTGTGGCTTAAAAATCCTGAGAGTGGGTAGAAGGTTGTGGTCCCACTTTCAGGCTCTTGGCTTTAGTGGTATCAAATTACAGTCAACTGTATTTCAATAATAGTTCAGAGAGCCAAGCACTTTGCAGTATCAAGTTCTACGTGCATTCATCTCAGCAATAAACTTGTTAGAATCTTCAATTGAGCGATTCATATCTGCAATTAAGGCGCTTATATCACGCTTTAGTCCTGTAAACTCACCTTTAATAGCACTTACCGCTTGTGCATTTAGGTTATGTTTAAGATACAGCACATTATCTTGTAGTGAGTCGAGTACGGGCTGCATTTTTGCTTCACTACTGCGCATAGAGCGAAGTAAGCGTTCAAATTGGCGTTGTGTTTGACTTAATTGCTTAGCACTCTCGCGTTTTAGGTTTGCACTCGAATATTGCTCAAGTTCATCTTGCCACTCGTCAAATAGTGCGTTTGCCACATCTTCGACTTTGTCTATATTCGCACTTACAGCACTGGCAGCAGCAAGACTTGCTTGATAGTCATCATTGAGTAAATTATAGGCTTCTTGTAATTCCTTACCATCAAAATTAATTAGAGTCGTTAACCTATCTAATGCTGATTGGAACTCCTTTTGCGATTCTTGTTGAGAATCTTTGGTTTCTTCTACTCGATCAACGAGTATCTCTCGCTTGTGTACACCAAATTTTTCCATGGTGGCGTAATAAGCGCTTTGGCATCCAGTTACTAACAAAAGTAACGCTACACTCAAGGTCAGTTTCTTCATTCGTACTCCCAGACTATCAAGGGTGATTAATCAGTAAGTGGTCAACGACCGTCATTTTATTACGATTTACCGCTATAAATTATGGGGGGGATTGTTATGATGTGTAAAGTGATCCATGAATATTAACTTGATTATGAAGCAAACAATCACCGAAATGAAAGCTGTTGCCTTACGGTTTTCTCGTGCTCAACCACGCTGGTGGCAGCGCTATGCTAAGCGTTGTGTGGAAGATCAAATAACGGTCAACGCTGGGTATTTAGCATATGTGACGCTACTTTCATTGGTGCCACTTGTTGCCGTTGGCGTTGCAATATTTTCTGCTTTTCCCGGGTTCGAAGAGACCAGAGTAGCAATTGAACACTTTATTTTTAATAACTTTGTGCCTACCTCGACTGATACTATCAAAGAGCATATTAGCGCGTTTACAGGTAATGCAAATCAGATGACAGCCATAGGTGTAAGCTTTCTTGCGGTTATTGCTTTGTTACTTATCCGCAATGTAGATACAACGCTCAATCGAATATGGCGGATTGAAAAAAAACGCCCCCTGATGATTTCATTTGCTATTTACTGGATGGTATTAACACTTGGCCCCGTGCTACTGGGGGCAAGTATTGGGATGACGTCCTATATTGTTTCTTTGGTCTCGTTTGCAGATCAAGGGATCCCGGGTTTTAGTGGTGCAATTATTAAAATGTTGCCCTACTTAATTTCCATGATTGGCTTCATCATGCTCTATACTTTAGTACCAAACACAAGTGTGTCATTTAAAGCGGCGGTACCGGGAGCGTTATTTGCTGCGCTGTTATTTGAGCTTACCAAAAAAGGTTTTGCACTTTATATCAGCCACTTTCCGTCTTACGAAGTAATCTACGGGGCGCTCGCGACAGTACCTATTTTATTTGTATGGGTTTATTTGTCATGGATAGTCGTGCTCTTGGGCGCTGAGTTTACTGTTTGTTTAACTCAAAATATGGAAGCGGCAGGAGTGGATACTCGCTCCGAGTTTGACCCACCAGATGCGCAAGGGTTGTAGTACCGTAAAATATAAGTGACACAATAAGGGTAATGGCTAAGTTTCTTGCTTCAACAAAGCCACTTAGTTATCCATAGATCAGGCTTACTGGTGCGAAGTAAGGGGGATCATGAGCTTATTGTATCAGCATAGCAACGCTTTGCGTCGCTTCCACTTAGCTGTTGGTCATGGTCATCAACTCGACATTGAAGAGTATGGTGACCCTGCAGGCATTCCTATCATCGTACTCCATGGGGGACCAGGGCAAGGTCATTCCACAGCGGTTCTGGGTTACTTTAACCCCAAAAAGTACCGCGTTATTTTGTTCAGTCAGCGGGGGTGTGGCAACTCAACGCCAAGTGATATTCGCCACATTAATACTGTCGCCTTATTGAATGATATAACTGCAATAAAAATACACTTAGGGTTGTCAAAGGTGATACTTGCAGGAGAGTCTTTTGGTGCAATGTTGGCACTACTTTACGCTCAGCAGTATCAGGATCAGATTGCTGGAATGGTATTGTGGTCAAGTTTTTTGGGAACAGAGGAAGACTTACATTGGTTGTATGGTAGACACGGCGCACCTGCTCAAATGTATCCTGAACAATATCATAAATTTGCACAAAACCTAGAGACGTTAACGTCTATCCTGAATTGTTATCATCAAGCACTTTTTGGCGAGGATGAGCTGCGTAAAAGAACCATGGCAACACGTTGGTGCGAATGGGATAACTTAATTGCTATGGATGGCGACATTGAAAAAATCAGACTATGTAAAGGGGACAAACAGCTCATCAAGGCGCAGCAAATGGTGCACTTTTTTAGTCGCAACTGCTTTATGCTGCCCCAGCAAATACTCTCTCATGGGGAAAGTATCCGTCATTTACCCATCTGGTTTATTCATGGCCGTCATGATTTAATGTGCCGATATGCGCCTGTTTATCAGCTGGCGCAGAAAGTTAACGCACAGTTGTTTATTGTCGACGGTGTAGCGCATTGTGGTGCAACCTCTGCGTATGCAGAAGCTATCCGACGTGCAGCGGATCTATTACTGTGCAAAATCCAGCATCATTAAAAAATAGAGGTAGAGTGTGCAAGGACTAATTCAACGAGTTACAGAAGCAAAAGTCGAAGTTGAGGGGGAAGTCGTAGGGCAGATAGGTCAAGGCATAGTGTTACTGTTAGGAGTTGAAAAAGCAGACACGGAACAAACGGCAGATAAGCTACTCCATAAGGTAATCAACTATCGTATTTTTACAGACAGTAATGACAAAATGAATTTGAGTCTAAAAGATATTGAAGGCGAGTTATTGATTGTATCGCAATTTACTTTGGCAGCCGATACCAAAAAAGGTATGAGGCCGAGCTTTTCGAGTGCCGGGACGCCTGAACAAGCAAATACCTTGTATCAATACTTTGTGGCGCAGGCTAAAGTAGCTGGGCTTAAAGTTGCCACAGGACAATTTGCGGCAGATATGAAAGTTAGCTTGGTAAACGATGGCCCCGTCACATTTAATTTCGCGATTACGTAAACAAATTGCTTTTGATTGAGCGCTTTTTACAATTGAGCGCAGGTATAGTAACGCCGCTGAAGCAGCAATAATGTACAGATAAAAGCTCGAGTCTAGCGCTTTACATCAATGATGATATTTGCGTAATCCGGTACCCTCTCGATATAAGGCTTTTTACCGAAATTAGTGATAAGTAAATGCTGAAGTTGCTTTAATTGCGATTCATGGTCGGTTAAAAAGTTGATATATAGCCTCCCGCCTTCATTTATAGCTGCTCGTAATAAGCGGTAAAATTGATGCTGAAACAAGAAAAGAGGAGGCTCTAACTCGCTGAATAAATCTAATACTATCCAATCATAACGCTTGCCCTGCTGTAGTGCTTTGAACACATCAATACAGTTAACATCACACAAGGGATCGCCGCCAAAATAACGCTTATAACAATGGATGACATCAGGGTTGTTATCAATGGTAGTGATATGGCAACTTGGATACGTGGCCTTTAGATAGTCACGGATAGCGCCTGCGCCAAGTCCTAATTCTAATACGCTTGTCGGTGGTGTTGCTAATTGCCAGCGGCTAGCAAATGTTTTTAAGTGGGGAAATAGCAGGTGTTCCGGGTGGTTTAGCTCCACAACGGATTGTAAGGTGTTGTTTATTAGCAGCCATCGCAACGACTTGTCTTGGCGAACCTGAATGCTGTTTCGGCCTTGTTTGTGCCAATATAGCAAGTGCCCTAGCTGGTGGCTATGAACCACAAAATCGTTACTAATAGTGCCTGAATGAGTAATAAATTCTCCCATGATAACATCAGCATAGACGAGGATTTTGTGAATGCCAGCTTGTTCATTAGTTTTTACACTAAAGACTAAGTGTTTTAGCGCATTTTATTCCCTACACTGAGGTTATCTTGTAGGGTGTATTCAACCTAAGAATAATAGCGATAAGGCTAACAAAAAAAACAGGAGTCAGTAATGTTTGAGGTAACTTCACCGCAAAGTAGCGAAGATTGGCAAGCTTACTACCAATTACGTTGGCAAGTACTTAGAGCGCCATGGGATCAACCGAGAGGTAGCGAACAGGATGACTTAGAGCAAGAAGCAGATCATCGCTATATAAAAAACAACGAAGGTGAAGTGCTGGGGGTTGCTAGGCTCCACTTCAATAATCATCAGCAAGCTCAAGTGCGATATATGGCTGTGGCTGAAGGGCATAGAGGCCATCATTTAGGTAGTCGTTTACTGCACGAGTTAGAGATCATCGCTTGGACTCAAAAAGCGCAAGAGTTAGTTTTATTTGCGCGTGAACGAGCCTTACCATTTTACCAGCGCCACGGCTATGAAGTAGTCGAGAAAGCGCATTTAGCCTACGGTGATGTTCAGCATTGGAAAATGGTTAAACAGCGGCCAACTGAACCTGGTTGGTTTAGACAACCAGACTGGACACATGTACTGCAAAATACATGGCGTGAGTCTATCCCCATCAGTGACGCCATGGGTATTAAAGTAGAAAGCTATACTGACTGGCAGTTTTCTACCAAGGCAGACTTAAAAGCGAACTTAAACTTACACAACTCAATGTTCGCAGGTTCCATTTACAGTATGGCGACGTTAACGGGTTGGGGAGCAACATACTTAGCGCTCAAAGAGCTTGGGCTTGAAGGTGATATAGTGTTGGCAGATGCTAATATCAAGTACTTAAAGCCGCTAACAACAGCGCCTGCGGCGACAGTAACCATTGCAGACTGTGAAGGTGACCTACAAGCTTTGGTAAGTGATGCAAAGGCTAAGTATGTCGTGCCAGTAAATGTTTATGATGGAGATGTTCTAGTTGCCAAGTTTGAAGGGCAGTTTGTGGTGATAAAGCCACAATAAATAGAGCTGAAGTTAAAGCTCTGGTGATGCGCCAGAGCTTTTAAACCATTAGAGTATGTCTGTTAATAACACCCCAATGCCAAACCTTTGCGTATGCGTGTTGTAGTCAATTAGGCTTTCGCCATAACCATTGAAGTACTGTGCATAGCCACGTAATCTTCCCCAAATAGGGAAGGACCAATCCAATTGAATAGCACCTCGGTTGTCACTGCGTAAATTATTACGCCACATGATGCCAAATTCGTGATCCTCATAACGATATACGCTGTTAAACTCAAAATGTCCGAGATATTCATCAATATTAGGGTTATCGTCACCGCGTGGATCTAATGGATCGTCTTTCGTGTTTTCAGGTAGTCGATACCAAGGCTTGAAGCTAAATACAAAGCCTCGATTCTCCCATATAAAGTTAGCATAGATACGGTTCCAAGAACGCGAGTTAGGTTGACTACGACCATTTGATTGATGAGAAATTCCAAGTACAAAGGCCATCTCATCACCCCAAAGTACATTCTCGTCATCTAAAAAGTTGATCCAAAAGATTTCTGGTTCATAGTTGGTTTCACGAAAGGGCGAAGAGACATCTTTGTTGTAGACTTGCCAGTATGATTGCAGTGTGAAAGCAAAATAGATAGCCTGATCTTTGTCAGAAAAGCTCTTATAAATGGGTGCTTTCAATGAAATTTGATACTTAGCCTCAAAGTTATCAATTGGTTCCCCCTCTTCATCGTCAATCGCTTTTAAACCGTCAAAAGGTCGGCTATTTACATTGGTCATATAGGAAACTGGTAAGATGTAATTGCGCTTATGTGGCGTAAGGACATTCCGGTTTTTTTCTGTGACACGTTCCCGCGCCATACGTTTATCGAGTTGACTTAAGTTTTTATCGGCGTCTGCTTCTGCACATTCTTGACGAACTTGTTCAATGGTTTTGTCTTTCTCACCGGTTAAGACCGTGTTGAGTACGCATTGTTTAACAAGGTCAATTTCATCTTCTTGCTGTGTATCTTGAGCGTAAAGCGGTAACGCCAATAACGCCAAAGCGGGTAGGGATAGGTGTGTCAGTTTCATTATCTTTGCGCCGAGAGTGAGTACAATTGATTACATTATTAACTAATGATAATGAAAGGGAAATGAATCAGTAAGGTCAACTATGCCCTGATAGCTAAAAACAGGTCTCGATAAAAAGGTGGCGGCGGCTGCCGCCATACCTTAGTAAGTGTTTACAGAAACAACCGAAAGAGCTAGATAATAGGTCAGTAAACATCTTTCTAACCTTTGATTGTTGCTATTTGACTTACTCTCACGCAATTGGTTACGTAAATTACAGTCGCTCAACTTGGGTAAAAAACTTGTATAGCTCTGTACCTTGGTTCACACTCGCAGAGGCAAAGTGCAAAATGGCAATTGCATCCTCGTCTAACTTGATTTCGTTCAAAGGCGTTTCCGATAAATAGCGTTCCATTCTTAATATCTTGGCAATTGTTTGCCCTGCTTTGATATGCTCCCCAAGTGTTGCCGTGTATTCGACCATACCACCCATCGGTGCGTAAAAAGTACGGTAGTTTTCTAATTGGCAAGTGTAACGAGCAATCTCTTTTGGCGCGAAGTGTGCACCATAAAAAGCTTGTTTATAATTGAGATAGCTGAGAATGCTGTTAGCATCATGCTGTGCTTCTGTTAGGTCAATTTTTTCTTGCGAGCCGAGTTCAACAGTAAATGCTTCAGTGAATACAGGGATGTTTCGTCCTTTTGCTTCATATGCTAATTTCAAGTGCCACCATGGACAAAAGCTTGCTTCATCCAAAGCACCATCGAACTCGTTGGGAATAAGTAGCACATGTGGAATATCAAAATAGCGGGCACTTTCCTTGGCATATTCAGGGCAGTAAAGGTGTTTCGCTGAAATGGGACCGGTATGTAGGTCTAATACTAGCTCTGCTTCATGAGCCAAGCGCTGCAAATTTAATGCAATGCGTTTTCCCGTGGTGAGTCTATCTAGCGGGGCGTCTAATTGTGCTGTTGTATGCTCCAGCAACACTTGGCGAAACTTCGGCTTTATTTGCTCTAACGGAAGATCAACATACTTTTCGACAAATTCATATGCCAAAGAGCTATGGTCTTGATACATTCGGTTCCAGTTGGTTCCAGTTATTGGATCGAAGCGACCCAAAGTAAACTCTCCCGACTTTTGATTACAACCGATGGGGTTTGCATAAGGTACTAGAGTAATACCGGCTGCCAGTGACAATGTTTTAAGTTGCTCAAGAAGTTGATAAATGACTGCATTACCTTGGACTTCTGCACCGTGCATATTGGCTTGGATATAAACTTTTGGGCCGTTACCATCGCCTTTGATGCGATATACAGGAATGGTTAATGGCAAGCCGTTCGCTATTTCACCAACTTGAATATTCTGTTGTGTAATTATGTTCATCTCTACCTCAAATAGCTGGATGCAGGTTGCGCTGCGCGAGCGCAGGTAACTTCACCGCCAGAGATCACAAACTCCGCTGGTAATTCGTGGCACAGAAAAAATGGCATGCTTTCAGTGTAACCATAGGCACCACATTGACTAAACACCAACCAATCACCATCTGCACTGTCACTGGGTAAAGCTAAAGTGCCTAACTTGTCCAGCGCAGTACAAAGTGGACCATGAATATGAAAATCAGCTGTGTTGGCATCAGACTGACGTAGCAGCTCAGCTGGGAATGCTTGTCCAGTAACTGCTGGGCGTAATAAGTGGTTCACACCGCCCGCGACAATAAGTTGGTGAGCACCGTAATTCTGTTTTTGTTCAACAACTGGATTGAGGTAAAAACCGCACTCGCCGACAGCATAGCGTCCTAATTCCATCCACAGCTCATCAACTTGAGTGGCGGATTTTATAGAGGCGAGTGTATCTAGCAGCTTTGTCCAATTAAGTGCGGTGCTGTGCGCGTCATAAGGGATCCCAAGACCACCGCCTAGGTCGAGCACTTTAAGCGCTATACCAAGTTCAGAAGCCAACTGTACTAAGGGTGACACCATGGCTTGCCAAAGTTCAGCTAGGGTATCGCTACAGAGCATATTGCCCCATTGGAAAATATGCAGGCCGACAAAATCTAAATGGGTGTAATCACTTAAAGTTAAAGCTTGCCACTGTTCACTACCTAGGCCAAAAGGGGTCAATGTATTACCACCTAGTGGATTGTGTTGTGCTTTATCAAAACGTAACTGAACCCGTAACAATACATCAAATTGAAGGTCGAACTCACAGGCTACTTGATTTAACCATGCAACTTGGCTGTGGCTCTCTGCTACGAAGATGCGAACACCTTGGTTTGCAAAGTGGCGGATTTGCTTTAGTGATTTCGCCGGACCTGTGTTGAGCACGCGCGCTGGAGTGACACCTTGTGATAAAACCTGATCCAACTCGCCACTAGAGGCCACATCAAAGTTAAACCCAGCGTGATCTAGGGTGTTAATAATGTGAGACAGTGGGTTGGCTTTAACGGCATACCATAGCTTTACAACTTGTTGATCAACTAGCGGCTTTACATGTGCGCTGAGTTTATCTAAGTCGTAGCAGAAAAAAGGGGTATCTTGTTGCTGTACTAAGCTTTCAGCAACGGCTCGTTGTGACGTGCTCAACCAGCTCATTAGCGTAATACCTCTTCTAGTGCAAGTGACGCATCGCTTTGCTCATCACGGTATTTGACAATAAGTGCACAGGACATGCTTAAACCTTGTTGGCGCGCCCATTCGCTAGAGGCTGGGCGAGAGCCTGGGATCACAATTGCGTTTTCAGGGATCGCCTCGCCTTTATCTAGTAAACGCTCATTGACACAATCATAAACTGGAATACTGGCAGATAAACGAACACCTGGCGCTAAGACAGCACCACGCTTTACGACAACACCTTCAACTAATACACAGCCCGCACCAATAAAAGCATCATCTTCAACAACAACAGGGCTTGCACCAATAGGCTCTAAAACTCCACCAACTTGAACAGCAGCACTTAGGTGAACGTTTTTACCAATTTGCGCACATGAACCGACCAAAGCATGACTATCTACCATAGTGCCAGCGTCAATATATGCGCCAATATTTACATAAGCCGGTGGCATGATGATGGTGCCTGCAGCGACATACGCACCACGTCTTACGCTGCTTCCACCGGGTACCATGCGCACGCCATCTTGTGCTGCAAAACCGCGTGGCGCTAGGTTATCTTTGTCCACGAAGCCACCAGGGAATTCCGTATTTACGCCATTTTTGAATGCTTCAAGGATCCCTTTTTTTACTTCTACATTTGCATGCCATTGACCCTGTTCGTCTTGTGTTGCCGCACGTACAGTGCCGTTTTCGAGGTTGTTTAGTAGTGTTAACCAGCTCATGTTTTACTGCCTTAATTCCAAGATAAAATTGTTTCGTTGGCGCGTGTCAGCGCATCTGTGTGGGTAAGTTCTAAATGTGTCAAAGGTGGGCGCAGGTTCGGGCTTGTCAGCTTTCCTTGTAAATGCATCAAGACCTTAACCGGAATAGGGTTTGCCACTGCAAATAAGCTGTTTGCAGCTTTTGACCATGTAGTGAATAAATTAGGGGACGTGCCACTAAGAGAGCGCCTTACAAATTCAGCTGTTTGTTGCGGCCAAGCATTCGCAGCGACAGACACCAAGCCTGTTGCTCCCGCTTGGGCAAAGTAAGGCATTAGGCTATCATCACCGCTGTAGATTGCGACATTTGGGGCTGCTTGGCGAAATGCTTCGAAAGTGGCGATATTGCCGCTAGCTTCTTTGAGCGCCCAAAGATTTGGGTGATTTGCAAGTTCCCCTAATAATTCAGGGGCGATGGCAACGGCACTTCGTCCTGGTACATTGTAGAGCATACATGGCACGTTGCTCTCGTTTAAGAGGGAATTAAACCAATGTCCAAGTCCCACTTTGCCGGGTTTGGCATAAATTGGTGAGCCGAGTAACAAAGCATCGATGGGCTGTGTGTTGCAAAACTGCACCCACTGTATTTGTTGCTCAAGGTTGCTGCCACCCACTGCGACCATTAATGGTACGCAAGGCGCAAGTTGGCAAACAAACTCTACGATTTTTTGTTGCTCTGGCTGAGTAAGCGCAAGCCCTTCGCCGGTACTCCCAAGTAACAGAATACCATTTTGTGCCTGCTCTTGATCCCGTACAAGGGTCGTCAACGCGCTAAAATCGATCTGATTTTCAGCATCAAAAGGCGTAACTAAAGCCGTCCATAATGGATAGTCAGATAAGTTGAATTGTAATTTCATCTCTACCGAACTTAAATCATGTTCGTAGTAAGGAGGGTGTCCAAACTTCGAACCGTTAAAATTCGAAGAGCAATGGACTTAAAAAGGATAAGGCAGCCTGTGGCCTTATTTTTCTAAGACCAGAAGCTCTCCACCAAGTGTGTTGGTGACAGTCGCTGGGATTCAGCCCAGTCGCCCGAAACAGAGAATAGCAAAGTTGTCTGTTTCTCGGCGTGTATTCCCCTTACTAAGCTGCAACGGAGTTTGCTCTCCTTCACTTAGTTACCTGAATAACGCACCTCTTCCAGCCCTAATACCATTTGGTCTTAATATCTATTCGATTTAATTAAGCACCATTGGTATAAGTTTGACGCTTTGGCATCAAACTGCATAAATAGGGTGAGCTCGCATTGAAACATTTTGGCCGTCTAGGTGTCAAGTATAGGACTGTAAATAATATGATTGTCCACTACACTGAATAAGCGTGGGCATTTTTTAAAGAGGGAACAAATATACCAATATGTCGTTAATACCTAACATGAAGTTTCGCTACATAGGGGCGCTGTTGGCTATGGCTTTATTGCTGTCGATGGCCATGGTAGTGATGCAATACCTCCTCCACCAGCAGAGTCAGGATGCTCGAGTGATCAATCTTGCTGGTATGCAGCGGATGTTATCTCAACGGATTGCACTGTTCAGTTCGATAGATTCGCCGCAAGGGTTGGAGGCGCTCAGATTAGCTATTGATGACTTTGAAGGTAACCATCACTTTTTAACAGAAAAAGAGGGGGGTCAGTATCACCACTTAAATGAGTCGCTTGAGTCACTGTATTATGAAAACCCAATACAATTACATCAGCAGAGTCTTACGTTTATTACTTTGGCTAAACGCCACTTAAAACAGCCAAATACTCAGTTATCAGAAGGCATACTTACATTATCACAGACTTTACTACCTAACTTAAACCAAGCGGTCTCTCTGTTTGAACATCAAGCTAAGTTAAACACCGAGCGGGTTAGAAAAATAGAGTTATTAATTTGGCTATTAGGGCTGACGGTTTTATTTATTGAGGCTAAATTTGTATTTCGCCCAATGGCAAAAGAGATAACCGAAACTTTTAGGCAGCTTGAAGCATCAAAAAAGCTCGCGGATGACGCGCTACAATCGAAATCGCGCTTTTTGGCTCGTGTTAGTCATGAACTACGAACTCCACTTCAAGCGCTCCATGGTTACTTGGATGAATTTATAAAAAGTGCAGATGCAAAACAATTGGAGCATGTAAAGAGTGCAGCTAATCAGTTAGATATTTTGCTTTACTCGGTAGAAGATTTCAATAGTTTATCTCAGCAAGATATTGTCATTGAGCGGCATCAAATACAGCTGCACGATGTGATAAAAACAGCTTGTATCTCGTTCCAACTGAGCGCACATAACAAGTCTCTCACGTTTAATTTAGCCCTTGGGAATGCGCTAAATATGGCTTGTTTCGGTGATGCAAAACGGATAGCTTGGCTCGTTGGAGAACTTGTAAACAATGCGATTAAATTTACCGAGCGTGGTGGTATTCAAGTGTTTGCAGATATTGTGATGACTCAAGAGGCGTCTTATCTTGAGTTTATTGTTGAAGATACAGGAGAGGGGTTTGATTATAAACGTCTACAGGAGTCAATGCGAACAGAGCATTTTCAGGGGTCGCAACTTGGACTACAACGCTGTCAGTTGCTAGTGTCCGCGCTAGGTGGACAGCTTAAATTTACAGCTCGAAAGCCATTTGGGACGAGAGCAGAGCTTCAGATCCCGATAGAAGTTGATATCGAGAACGTGCGCTCAAGCAAGCGTGAAAAATTATCTACCAATGTTTTACTCGTTGAGGATAACTTAATCAACGCCAGAGTGATTGAAAAAATGCTGCAACCGATAGCTAAGCAAGTAACACATGCTGAACATGGTGAGCAAGCACTTGAAATATATCAGGTTGGAAAGTTTGATGTGGTACTGATGGATCTAAATATGCCAATCATGAATGGCTTTGAGGCGACAAGAAAGATCAGAGCAATCGACCCTATCATTCCTATTCTCGTTGTGACCGCAAATACCAATAGTGCAGACTTAGACAAAGTATATGAGTTGGGCGCAACGGCTCATTTGTATAAGCCGCTACAAACAGAAGTATTAACAGATAAACTCACCGCTATGCTTGATAAAAGATAATCTCTGCTATTTTTTTATCAGGCTGATATTGCCCACACCAACTTCAGCATCGATAGCATAGCGTCCAGCACCGGAATAATCAGTTTTTGATCCTACCATGCTTTTTTTCGCTGTGTTACTAGCGGGGTACCCTGACATAGATGTTTTACCCACACCTGAGTCTAACGAGACCTGTTTAAAGTCAGAGGCCATCGCGGCAACCTTTATTTTACCAACACCTACCTCCAGCTCGGCAGAATTATTAAGGGCATTTACTTCAATTTTTCCCACTCCAACCTCAATATCTAGAGCCACACTTTGCGGTACTTTTACGTGCCAAGAGAGTTCATAATCATCTGACGGTACTTCAAGAGAGAGCTTATCAGCATGGCTTTTACTGGTTAATTCGGCATCATTGACGTCAGGTGTGCTAAACCAGCTGTCAGAGTCCTTTGGTGCAACTAGGATCTCAACCTCAATGGTGTCACCATGATAAGTTTCTAGATCAACTTTACCCACCGCAACATCTATTTCGAGTTCAATTACATCGCTACCTGAAAATGATGCTGTAATTGTTTTTGTTTCGTTTGCGTGAGCAGTGATTGCTGCACTACTCACCAATAAAGCGCAGATGATTCTTTTCATTCTTTTTACCTTTAAGGAGTGTCTTTGTAAGGTAAGTCGCAGTGTCAGGTGAAAAGGTTTAAATAGATTTTAATTTTTTTGAAGGCTCGGTGCAGTGTTGTATCAACGAGCCTTGAAAGGTGACCTGCGCTTTGGCTCTTTGCCAAGTTATGGCCATATTAAAGCGGCGTTATGGTATAACCTTCAGCTTTTAGTTGAGCGATCAGTCCGTACTGCTCGACCAGGTGCAGAGCACCTACTGCGACAAATAAGGAGGTGTTCGGTAATTGCTCTTTGAGTATTTCAATCCAATTATTGTTACGTTCAATGATCATCAATTGTTCGGCTAATTGACCATATTTATCATCAGAGAAGCTCACATTGTAATAATGAGATAGCTTTTTCAAGTCGCCGGAACGCCATGCCGCGACTAAATCCAAAAAGTAAGTATTTAAGTCCGCCATCTGTGCAAACGTCTCTTTTAGCATGTCGTTGCTATGTACACTCAATTGACTAAACATCTCAAGCTGATATTCAAGCGTTTCAAATTCATCAACTGCAATATTGCTTTCATTTGCAAACGCGATAACCTGCTTGTCTATCCCATTTTTGTCCGTGAAACCTAACTTCTGATATTCCAGCTGTAGCATAGTCACCATAACAGCCCAGGGGGCATAACGTTCAAATAAAGCAATATCTATTTGTTTTGCTGCAAAATAGGCTTTCAGCTTGTTATAGACTTCGGGGCTTAGTTGAGACGCTAAGGTTTGATTGCCTTTTAGTAGCATAAAAGGCATGGAGCGTTGTTGGATTGCCAACGGAGATAAGGCCTCTAGGTTCACCTCAACCATCACTTTGTCACTGTTTTTGATAGCGGTTTTAACTTTGACTGGCAACCCTTGCATTTGTTTATCACCAACATGCACAGTTCCAAACAAGTAGGATGTTTTTTGGCCTTTTTCTACTTTCCAAAGGCCAACTTCTGCATTTGCAAAAGCACTAAAAAGGCTTAGGAAAAAACAAAAAAATATAAATGGAGAAAGGAATTTTACCACTTTGATCCCCTGTTGATTTTATTAAAAAGGTAGTCTGCGATATAGCCTAGCGAATGTCACTAAAAAAGAAATGAGCAAGAAGTATAGAAAATTTCATATTGCCAAAATAAGAAAGTAAATTTTTCGTTATCGTTAAGCAAAACCAATATAAAATTCTCAATTTAGTATTTGTTGCTGTTTTAATTCCACTTATGGCGTTTTTTGGGTTTTTTTATGTCTTCAGTGTGCTTTTTTAAATTTAAATGGCATAGTTTTTTAGGTTGACTTGGGTGCTGTTCGCGCGGTATTAATAGAAAAAGAGGCAACGCAGTGTTTATACCTAGTCGTTAGCAAAGTTAAATTTTCGGAATTCAAGCAATGTTACTAACAGCAACTCTACTAGTCGTGATTATCAGCGTGGTGATTATTATTACCGCGGGGGCTAGTTAGTGCTGTAAGAAAACCATCAGCATAAGCGCCCCCCGCACCACAAGGTTCGGGGGGCGTTTTCGTTTTAGGGCAAAAAAGGCAACTGAGAGCAGAACATGAGCAATTCAACAACCGGCGCACAACTTGTTATCAAGGTGCTAGAAGAGCAAGGCGTCAAACACGTATTTGGCTACCCAGGGGGAGCCATCATGCCAATTTACGACGCTTTGTACGGTGCGCCTGTTAAGCACTATTTGACTCGCCACGAACAAGGTGCCGGATTTGCTGCCGTCGGTTATGCGCGTAGTACCGGGAAGTTAGGGGTATGTTTTGCGACGTCAGGCCCCGGAGCGACTAACCTTATCACTGCGCTTGCAGATGCGATGATGGATTCAGTGCCTTTACTTGCCATTACAGGCCAAGTGCCAACTGCTGCGATTGGATCGGATGCGTTTCAAGAAGTTGATGTACTAGGTATGTCCTTATCTTGTACAAAGCACAGTTACATGGTTGAACGCTCAGAAGAGCTTGCAGAAGTGCTCCAAGAAGCCATGTACCTTGCCCAATCCGGTCGCCCAGGCCCAGTTTTAGTTGATATTCCAAAAGATATTCAGCTCGCAAATGTGCCTTTTCATCCATTTGCAGCGCCACAAGATGAATGTCCAATGCTATCACAAGCCGAGGTAGGGAAAGCTAATCAATTACTATGTGAAGCAAAAAGGCCAGTTGCATACATCGGCGGTGGTGTGCAAAACGCTGATGCTCAGCTTCAGTTGATGCAGTTTTTAGAGAAAACACGGATGCCGGCAGTGTCGACTCTAAAAGCACTAGGCAGTGTTACACCTGATTATGACTTTGACCTTGGTATGTTGGGTATGCACGGCACTCAGGCTGCCAACTTAGCTGTACAGCAATGTGATTTATTGGTGTGTATCGGGGCTCGATTTGACGACCGCGTGACGGGGAATTTAGCAAAGTTTGCTGCCGGCGCTAAGGTGATCCACTTAGATATTGACCCTGCTGAAGTCGGTAAACGAAAACCAGCAGCTGCATCACTGATTGCTGATTTGAAGCAATCGCTACCACAGCTTGAGTGTGTGGTTACTAACACGCAATGGCTTGAAACAATTGCAACCCTGCAACGACAACATGCGTGGCGTTATGACTATCCCGGTGAAAAAGTTTTTGCCCCTTATTTACTAAATCAACTTAGCCAAAAGCTGCCAAAAACTGCTGTGGTATGTTGCGATGTTGGTCAACATCAAATGTGGGTGGCGCAGCACATGAAATTTAGCCATCCGAGTAACCACTTAAGTAGCGGTGGTGCGGGCACTATGGGATTTGGCCTTCCAGCGGCTATTGGCGCGCAAATAGCACGTCCAGATAACACAGTGATCACGGTATCTGGCGATGGCTCCATCATGATGAATATTCAAGAGCTGGCAACTATTCGTAGAAACAACTTACCCGTTAAAATTTTGATACTTGATAACCAAAGATTAGGTATGGTGAGGCAATGGCAGCAGCTCTTTTTTGACGGTCGTTACAGCGAAACAGACTTGTCAGATAATCCAGATTTTGTCGCATTGGCTGCTGTGTTTGGTATTCCAGGGCAGACAATTACTCACGCCAGTCAAGTTGATGAGGCTGTGGATGCACTGGTCAGTGCGCAAGGCCCCTATATTCTTCACGCTTGTATTGATGATAAAGAAAACGTATGGCCACTCGTTCCTCCAGGTGCTGCCAATGATGAAATGATGACGGAGAACTTTTCATGAAACACCATTTAACCGTTGCAGTAAAACAACAGAGTATTGCGATAGAACGCTTTTTACGAGTGGCTAGACATCGGGGATTTCGTCTTACTAATTTAGAGCTTCAAGGGCAAGATGATTTATTCCACGTCAAAATGACAGTAGATAGTGACAAACCTATCTATTTATTAACCTCACAACTGAGTAAGCTAGTAGAGGTGCAGGCAGTTGACTTGCACACACTACAGAAACAGGCAATTTAAAAGAATTAATTAAGGTAGTTAAACAATGACACAGACATCAGAACTTATTTGGCACAACGGTGAAATGGTTCCTTACTTTCAAGCAACCACTCATGTGCTTAGTCATGCTCTGCATTATGGCAGCTCAGTTTTTGAAGGGATCCGTGCTTATGACACGCCAAATGGCCCTGCGGTTTTTCGTTTAAACGATCATATCCAGCGTTTATTTGATTCTGCAAAAATCTACCGTATGGAGATCCCATATACAAAAGAGGAAGTAATTGCTGCGTGTAAAGAGACGATTCGAGCAAACAACTTTACCAATGCGTATCTTCGTCCATTTGCCTTTTTAGGTCATGTAGGTCTTGGCTTGAATCCAAAATCACATCGCGCTGATATGACAGTTGCTGCAATGGAGTGGGGCGCGTACCTAGGTGAAGAGGGCTTAGCGCAAGGTGTGGATGTATGTGTGTCTTCGTGGAGTCGCTTGGCGCCAAATACCATGCCAACGGCAGCAAAAGCTGGTGGTAATTATCTGTCTTCTCAGCTTATTTCAGGCGAAGCGAAACGCAATGGTTATGCTGAAGGAATTGCGCTAGATGTGAATGGTTATCTCAGTGAAGGTGCGGGCGAAAACTTGTTTGTGGTGAAAAAAGGCGTGCTTTATACGCCACCCACGACAGCCTGCATCTTACCGGGCCTAACCCGTGACACTATTATTCATTTAGCCAAGCAGCGAGGTTATGAAGTGCGTGAAGAGGCGATTGCACGTGAAGCCCTGTATTTGGCGGATGAATTCTTTATGGTTGGAACCGCAGCTGAAGTTGTACCAGTTCGTAGCGTTGACAAAATCCCTGTCGGTAACGGCGGGCGTGGTCCAATCACAGAGGAACTGCAGCAAGCATACTTTGCACTTGTAAAGGGTGAGGCTGAAGACGAAAACGGCTGGTTAGAGTACGTAAACGATTAATCTTATTGCTTCAGGGTGATGCACCCTGAAGCAAAGCATTGTAAATTTTGGGAATGAGGAACTCGGAAAACCGAGCGTAAGGTGAGACATGGCTAAATTACGGAGTAAAACAACGACTGAAGGCAGGCAACGTGCGGGCGCCCGTGCGTTGTGGCGAGCAACAGGAATGACCGACAGTGACTTTCATAAACCTATAGTTGCAGTTGTAAATTCATATACCCAGTTTGTTCCGGGTCATGTTCACCTCAATCAACTCAGCGCATTGATGGCTGATGCGATAACAGAAGCAGGCGGCGTACCTCGTGAATTTAATACCATAGCAATTGACGATGGCATTGCCATGGGGCACGACGGTATGCTGTATTCGCTGCCATCGAGAGACTTAATTGCTGATTCAGTCGAATACATGGTCAATGCCCATTGTGCTGATGCTATGGTGTGTATTTCTAACTGCGACAAGATCACCCCAGGTATGCTACTTGCCGCACTGCGGTTGAATATTCCGGTGATCTTTGTTTCCGGCGGCCCGATGGAAGCGGGTAAAACTCGCTTAGCGGATATCGATTTAAAGTTGGATCTTGTTGATGCCATGGTAAAAGGAGCGGATCCAACAGTCAGTGATGAGGAGTCTGAGCAAGTAGAGCGCTCTGCTTGCCCTACGTGCGGCTCATGCTCAGGTATGTTCACTGCAAACTCGATGAACTGCTTATTAGAAGCGCTGGGTTTAGCGTTGCCTGGTAATGGTACAACACTAGCGACACACAAAGACCGCCAACAGCTGTATTTGGGCGCAGCAAAGCGCATCATGGCTTTATGTGATGAATACTATGGCAAAGACAATGAGCAAGTGCTGCCACGCAATATTGCAAATCAAGCGGCATTTATGAATGCCATGACATTAGATATTGCGATGGGTGGATCATCCAATACGGTGCTGCATTTATTGGCGGCGGCACAAGAAGGTTTTGTCGACTTTGATATGAACGACATAGACCGTTTATCTCGCAGTACCCCATTTTTGTGTAAAGTGGCGCCAGCAACACAGCAATATCATATTGAAGATGTACACCGTGCAGGTGGCATTATGGCCATTCTAAACGAGCTTGCTAAAGGGGATAAATTAGACTTGTCGGTAGGGCATGTGGCTGGCGGAAATCTAGGTGAGGTTATTGCACGCTGGAATGCCGCAGACAGTAATAATGAACGGGCACAAACTTTCTATCGTGCGGGACCTGCTGGGATCCGTACTACCCAAGCAATGAGTCAAGCGTGTCGCTGGGACGAGCTAGATTTAGACCGTGAAGGCGGCTGTATTCGCTCTATCGAGCATGCCTTTAGACAAGACGGCGGCCTTGCCGTATTAAAAGGTAACTTAGCGCCTGACGGCTGTATCGTGAAAAGTGCAGGAGTGGCCGATGAAATGCTGCGCTTTACGGGGCCTGCTGTGGTATTCGAATCTCAAGACGATGCAGTCGAGGGGATACTGGGCGGCCAAGTTAAAAAAGGTGATGTAGTGATCATTCGTTACGAAGGGCCAAAAGGCGGCCCGGGTATGCAGGAAATGTTATACCCAACCAGTTACCTGAAGTCGATGGATCTAGACAAAGACTGCGCTTTGCTCACCGATGGCCGCTTTTCTGGCGGTACTTCAGGGCTCTCTATTGGTCACGCGTCTCCAGAAGCTGCCAGTGGTGGTAATTTAGCGCTGGTTGAAAACGGCGATGTTGTCGCTATCGACATCTATAACCGCAGTATTGATGTAAAGCTGGATGAAACTGAGCTAGCACTGCGCCATGAAAAACAGCTGGCTCGTGGTAAAGATGCTTATAAGCCACTAAATAGAGAGCGCTATGTGAGTCCCGCATTGAAAGCTTACGCACTCCTTGCAACTAGCGCTGACAAAGGTGCTGTTCGTGACTTACAAAAACTTGAGGAGTTGAGCTAGCGATGGTTTCCCAAGAGCTTGATTACTTCAGAGCCATCATTCAAGCGAATGTGGCACCGCTCGTTGAGGTAACGCAAGTCAATCAATTAGAGCAAATGTCAGCCCAGCTTGGTAATCAGATTTGGCTAAAGAGAGAAGATCAACAACCGGTTTATTCTTTCAAATTACGTGGTGCGTACAACAAACTGCGTCAGTTGCCGAAAGGGTCTCGGGTGTATACCGCTTCAGCGGGTAATCATGCTCAAGGAGTTGCACTAAGTGCAACGCATTTAGGTCAGCATGCCACTATTGTAATGCCTGTGACTACGCCAGAAATTAAAGTGAATGCCGTGCGTAAACTCGGTGGTGAAGTGATTTTACATGGCCATCACTTTGATGCTGCAAAACAATATGCCTTGGAGTTGTGTGAAGCGCAAAGTGGTGTATTTGTTCCTCCATTTGATGATAAAGACGTGATCATTGGTCAAGGTACGGTAGCGCGAGAGCTTATTCAACAGCTTGATGAGTTGGATGTGGTATTTATACCGGTTGGTGGTGGTGGTCTACTCGCGGGTATGGCGGTGTATTTAAAATCACTGCGGCCAGACATTCGTATTGTTGGAGTAGAAGCTGATGACAGTGCTTGTCTTAAGGCTGCAATGGCAGCTGGCAAGCCTGTGGAATTAGAGAGGGTTGGTGGCTTCGCCGATGGTGTTGCAGTTAAGCTTATTGGTACTGAGACCTTCAGGCTGGCACAAAAGTTTTGTGATGAGGTGATCACAGTTAATGCCGATGAAATATGCGCTGCGGTGCAAGATATTTTTGTTGAAATAAGAGCAACTGCAGAGCCGTCTGGGGCGTTATCAACAGCAGGTTTAAAAAAGTGGCTGGCACAAACTGGTGAAAAAGGGTTAAGTGTTGCTGCAATCCTATCTGGAGCTAACCTGAATTTTGATAGGCTTAGATATATTGCCGAAAGAACAGCATTAGGCGCGAAGCATGAAGCATTGCTTGGCGTATCAATTCCTGAAGAAAAAGGTAGCTTCAAACGCTTTTGTCACTCTCTAGGTGGACGCGCAATCACTGAGTTTAACTATCGCTATGCTGGCTGTGGAGAAGCACAGATTTTTGTTGGCGTAGGTTTGAGAAATGGGCAAAGTGAGCTGGATGAACTGAGGACTTCATTACATCAAAATGGGTATCAGTTTGATGACCTATCAGACAACGAGCTTGCGAAATTACATGTTAGATACATGGTAGGTGGAAAGCCTCCTGCGGTAATGAACGAGCGTCTATTACGATTTGAGTTTCCAGAATATCCAGGGGCGTTGGCGCGGTTTTTAGACATGCTAGGTAGTAACTGGAATATAACATTATTTCACTATCGAAATCACGGTGCAGCACAGGGTAATGTATTAGCAGCGTTTGAGGTAGAACCAAAGGATTATGAATGTTTTGATGCTCATTTAGCTAAGCTGGCGTATCAATTTCAAGAGGAAACACAGAACCCTTGCTTTGCACGCTTTTTATATGGTGAGCAGTTGCAAAAGCAAAAAGCAGGCTAGTGGGGTTACGTTTGGCGCTTAGATAATATTATTGCCAATTTAATTTCACAGAGCAATGAGAGGGTGCTTTGCCATCTCGAGGAGTTAATTTAGCGGGAGAGACGAGTGTTACAGCCTGGTAAAACTAAATCAAGATGGGCTGCATTAATAAAGAAGCTTATGTTACTAGCAGGCCTTTACGTAGTGCTAGTGATATGTTGGCCAGATTTTCAAAGTGGTATCTTCTTCTCTACAGCTTGCTCAATGCTGATGTTATCTCTGGTATTAGGCGGTGGCGGATATGGTAACCAAAGAGTGGAATCATTATTAACAAAAGTAGGCGATACACTGATCATCTCACATGGGATCGGAAAAGTAACCATACCGATAGCGCGTATAGAGTCTATTGCGATAGGCAAAAACTACTTGGGGCTGATAGAACAAAGCAACGGTAATGGTTACGACATTACATGCACAGGAAGTCGCGACCAAATTCATCATCATATTAAAAACCTACTCGCAGAGCATTTTGAAAACTGTACTGTACATAGTATATAGCACTCACTTTCCTTAAGCTGTTTTTGAAATCGCGGCTATTGCTATGGCAAGCTTCTGCCCATCGACTATAGTTAGCCATTATTCTCGCACAAGAAATAAGGACATAATGTCTAAGTATTTTGCAGTGTTATTGCTTCTTATCTTCAGTACCCAAATACAGGCATTAGAGAAGGTAACGCTTCAGTTGAAGTGGACGCATCAGTTCCAGTTTGCTGGATACTATATGGCAAAAGAAAAGGGCTTTTATCAAGAAGAAGGGCTTGACGTTATCATCGTCCCCGCTGATCCGAACAACCCTAATGTTGACTTTCGTGTGCTATACGGACAAGCGCAATTTGGTGTGTTTCACTCTGGTTTACTAAAACAACGCCTTGAAGGAAAACCTTTTGTGGCGCTGGCTGCAATATTACAATCCTCTCCTTACTGTTGGATGGTTAAAGCGCAAAGCGGGATATATGTCCCACGTGATTTTCAGGGAAAGCGCATCAGCCACCTTGGGCATACTGAAAATGGTGAGTTGCTGATGATGTTGCAACGAGCAGGTGTAAATACCGACAGCATGTTGCTCTACTCGGGCAAGAAACCCTTTGATGATTTCATCGCTGGAAAGTTTGATGCGATGCAGGTTTATAGCACAAACGAACCTTATCAGGCACAGCAATTGGGCGTGGCGACTCGAGAAATTTGCCCTAAACAGTTTGGTTTAAATGTCTACGCAGACGTGCTATTTACGACCGAAGCAATGTTACGCGATCGTCCGCAGCAGGTAATGCGATTTCGCCGTGCCAGTCTCAAAGGTTGGCGATATGCGATGCTCCATTTAGAAGAGTCGCTTGCCGTTACCAAAGCGAACTATGCAACCCATAAGTCACTCGCACAATTGGCTTATGAAGCAGAGAAGCTCAAAGATTTTATTAGGGTTTCGGGTATCCCTATCGGAAAAATGTCAGCTGCAAAGTGGCTGTGGATAGCACAGCTGTATCATTTGGATGTAAGCCAATTTCACGAACATAAGGCTGATTTTATTTACTCAGAAGTCAAACAAGATCCGGCCTCATTATCTTGGGTGTTGGTGATTGCCGCTGTTTTAACCTTAGTTTGTATTCCCATGTATATTCAGCTCATCTTTTCTCGGAAAAATAAGTCACATTTACGCTAGAATAAGTATATTGTATTGCTGGTGGTTGTAACTACTTTGGACTTAAGTACGCGTTTTCTACGTTTAGATAAATTATTATTTGATACTCGTCAGTATTGGCAGATCGTTGCATTTGAGCATTTAGCCATTCCTTGGCCTGAGCTTGAGTCTACGTTACTGCAACTTAGCGATCAGGCCGTGCATGAGTTAGACAACAACGAGCAAGCGCATCGTGATTTCTTCAAAAGTACTATCCCTGAACTGGAGCAATTACATACCCTTTGTATGCTGCCCAAGATTGAAGGTCATCGAGATGCACTGCCATTTTGGCTAAGTAATGGAATTAAAGGGCGTAAGCTTGAGCAGCTACAAGACTTTGTTGCTGCTATAAACGAAACCAAGTCTGCTGTGCTTGAATGGTGTGCTGGTAAAGGGCACTTAGGGCGTATGCTTGCCTACCATGGTGCGCCTGAAGTCAATAGTATTGAGCTACAACAAGATTTATGTCGTCAAGGAGAGGAGAGTGCAAAACGGCAGAATCTAAACCTTCACTTTCATTGTGCTGATGTACTCAAAGATGATATTCATCACCATTTTGTTGAAAATCGCCATGGTATTGCATTACATGCTTGTGGTGAATTACACCGTGTATTTATCCGCCAAGCTGTTGATAATGGAATGAAAAAGCTATCGCTTTCTCCTTGCTGCTATCACCTTTTTACACCACAACAGTATGAAGCGATGAGCGTAGAAGCTAGCGCCAGTGCGCTGAACTTATCTCATCATGATATGAAGCTAGCATTACAAGAAACCGTCACCGCACCGGGCAGAGTCGCGGCAGTTCGCAAAAAAGAAGTGAGTTGGCGACTGGGTTTTGATGCGTTGAGAAGAGAGTTGGACGGTAGTGATAACTATGTCTCGGTTCCCTCTGTGAATAAAGCCATTTTTTCAGGGACGTTTGATGAGTTTTGTTACTGGGCGGCAGAGCAAAAACAAATCATCTTACCTGCAAGCATCGACTTTGAAAGGTATGAGCGAATTGGCCGCCAGAGAAAGCAAGTTACTGACAGAGTTGAGTTGGTTCGTCATTTGTTCCGCCGTGCTATTGAAATATGGTTAGTGCTAGATAGAGCTTTATATTTACAAGCATCGGGGTATGATGTTGAGCTTAGTACTTTTTGCGAAAAGTCACTCACCCCAAGGAATATTTTGATACAGGCTGAACGTTAGCCGGAGAACCACTAATGTGTAATTCTAATTCGAGCCCGCTGAGCCATTTGCTCAATAGCAATAAGCAATGGGCAGAGCGCACCAATGCCAGTGACCCTGAATTTTTTAAAAAGTTGTCGCAGCAGCAAAACCCTGATTATCTCTGGATAGGGTGCTCAGATTCTCGAGTACCGGCCAACGAAATTGTTGATTTAATGCCCGGTGAACTATTTGTTCACCGTAATGTTGCAAATGTAGTGGTACATACTGATCATAATTGTTTATCGGTAATGCAGTATGCAGTAGAAGTACTTAAAGTCGACCATATTATGGTAGTTGGCCACTATGGTTGCGGTGGTGTTCAAGCGGTGCTAGACAATGCAAAGTTTGGACTAATTGACAACTGGCTTCGTCATGTTGCTGATGTCAAAGAGAAGCATCAGGCAATTATTGAGCGCATAGCTGATGAGCAACAATGCGCAGCATTATGTGAACTTAATGTGGTGGAGCAAGTGCGCAATGTTTGTCAGAGCAACATTGTGCAGGGTGCGTGGTTACGTGGTCAAACACTGACCGTACACGGTTGGGTATATGGCCTTGCTGATGGATTATTAAATGAGGTTGTTGGTGCAGTGGCTGACAGTGAGCAGCTATCTTTGTGTTATGAAAAGTCGTTACTCGGTGTGAATCAACGCTATTGCTCTTAAACTGCAAGCGAACAACGGATGTCTATGATATTAGCGTCAGGCTATACAGGTTGCAGCACTAATATCCTGCTTCCACAAAACCTTGATGTTATATCAACAATTAAGGCTAATTGGTATTAAACACCAGACAATGAGATGGCAGCAAAACACCAACGCAGTGCTGCCAGTACGGTATTACTCGTGAGAGTCTGTTTGCTTGTCAGCCAGTTGCGCTTCAAGCTGTGCTACTTTTTCTTCGAGCTCTACTAGCTTTTCACGGGTGCGGATCAATACTTTGCTTTGAATATCGAATTCTTCTCTGCTGACGAAGTCCATCTCTGATAGTTTACTTTGAATAGCTTGCTTGGTTCTGGCTTCAAACGTTTCGGCAAGGCTCTTAACACCTTGTGGCATATTGCTTGAAATCTGTTTGGCAATCTCTTCAATTTTGGCTGGGTTAATCATTTTCTTACCTTAGCTTGCGAGTCAGTATACATGTACCATCTTACCTTATGCACGAGAGGTCGAAAAGGTTCGCTTCATAGTTTTACATTGATACGGTAAACTAGCGCGCTTAGTTTATAAGAATTCCTCAACCCCTCTGCACTCAAAGTTGTAACCAAAAGTGCGCCAAGCGAGAAGATAACCGGATTAGTTGCATGAAGCTCAACCCAAAACAAGACGAAGCAGTAAAGTATATTAGTGGCCCATGCCTTGTGTTAGCGGGGGCAGGCTCTGGTAAAACCCGTGTTATTACCAATAAAATTGCCTACTTAGTTCAACAGTGTGAATACAAAGCGAGAAATATCGCTGCGGTCACCTTTACCAACAAAGCCGCCAAAGAAATGCGTGAACGTGTAGCGCAAACATTAGGCAAACAAGAAGCTAAAGGGCTGTGGGTTTCGACTTTTCATACATTGGGTCTGGAGATCATCAAAAAAGAGGTTAAAACCTTAGGCTACAAGCCAGGCTTTTCTTTGTTTGATGATCAAGATACCAACCAGTTGTTAAGTGAACTGACTGAAAAAGAGCTGGAGCGTGACAAAGATCTGCTTAACTTGCTAAAAATGCAAATTGGTAATTGGAAAAATGAACTGATCTTACCCGAACGTGCTATTCGAGAAGCTCGAGAGCCTCAAAAAGCGCTGTTCGCTCAGTTGTATGCCCGTTACCAGACTCAGCTTCGTGCATATAACGCACTAGACTTTGACGATCTCATCATGATCCCAACATTGCTGCTGAATCAGTCGGTTGATGTTAGAGAGCGTTGGCAGCAGCGTTTTCGTTATTTATTAGTCGACGAATATCAGGATACCAATACCAGCCAATATCAGCTGGTAAAGCGCTTAGTGGGGGAGCGTGCTCGCTTCACTGTGGTAGGTGATGATGACCAATCGATTTACTCATGGCGTGGTGCTAAACCACAAAACCTAGTACTACTAAGTAAAGATTTTCCTGGTTTAAGGCTGATTAAATTAGAACAAAACTACCGTAGTGCTGGACGGATCTTAAAAGCAGCTAATATTCTAATCGCGAATAACCCACACGAGTTTGATAAGCAACTATTTAGTGAACTAGGGTACGGTGATCCTATTCGGGTGATTGCTACCCGTGACGAAGAGCACGAAGCTGAGCGAGTAGTAGCTGAAATTATTTCGCATAAATTTATGAAGCGCACGAGCTATCGGGACTATGCTTTGCTTTATCGCGGAAACCACCAAGCTCGGGTATTTGAGAAAGCTTTAATGACCAACCGTATCCCTTATAAAATCAGTGGTGGTATGTCGTTTTTTGCTCGCAGTGAAATCAAAGACATCATGGCATATTTACGATTCTTGGTAAATCAAGATGATGACAATGCGTTTTTGCGTATCGTTAATACACCAAGACGTGAGATTGGCCCGGTGACTTTAGAAAAGCTTGGCAGTTTTGCCAATGAACGTCATATTAGTTTATTTGAAGCATGCTTTGAGTCTGAACTTTTAGAGCGTATGGCGGGACGAGGGCTAAAGGCCTTAATGGGATTTGCTCGTTGGGTAGTTGAGCTTTCTGATAGAGCCACTCGGGGTGATACTTTGGAAGCCGTTAAAGATATGATCCGAGAAATCAACTACGAGGCTTATCTATACGAATCATCCCCAAGTGCTAAAGCGGCAGAGATGAGGATGAAAAATGTCTCGGAATTATATCGCTGGATCAGTGATATGCTAACAGGGGATGTAGATAATCCGGCGATGACCTTGCCAGAGGTTGTTAGTAAACTGACGCTGAGGGATATGCTTGAGCGCAATGAGGAAGAGGATGATTCTGATGCCGTGCAGCTGTTAACGTTACATGCTTCTAAAGGATTAGAATACCCGCACGTGTTTATGGTTGGCATGGAAGAAGGCCTGTTACCTCATCAAACTAGTATCGATGAAGACAATGTTGAAGAAGAAAGGCGTTTGGCTTATGTAGGGATCACTCGTGCTCAGCAAACGTTAACGTTGACTTATACAAAAAGTCGCCGTCAATTTGGTGAGCAGATCACTCCTGAGTTGAGCCGCTTTGTGCAAGAGTTACCTCAAGACGATCTGCAAATTGAAGGTAAAAAGCCTGTGGCGACACAGGCAGAACGAATGGAAAAAGGAAAATCTAACGTGGCGAATCTACGCGCTATGTTAAGAAGGGATTGATTCGTTATCAAAAGTGGGGATAACGGCGCATGTTTCTTGCCCTTTATCTAAAGCTTGTTGCTTGCCAAAAAACAGCTGCAAGCCATGCTTTTCTAACAAACTTCTGAAATTTAATATTGCAGGTCCGCGAGCAATGACTTTAATGCCTTTTACTTGGGTAACGGCCAAAATGCCCTGCAATTGAACCTCATAGCTCGTTTGCTGAAGTACACGTTTACTAAAGGTAGAGCTAAGTAGAACATAGGTAAAGTCAATTTGGCTGATCAGGGTAAGATCGCAACGATCTTTGCCAAAGTTATTTAACCCGATAGGGATCCCCATTTCAGCCAACGACTTTAAGTTTAAAATTTGCTGACTAGAAGCAAAACGAATTTCACTTTCTTCAAACAATAAGCAAAGTGCGTTACCTTCAGTGACTAACTGTTGCTTTAGTACATCAAAATGGTTGTTTTCCAACAACATGGTTGAACAGTTAAATAAAATGTCGTCATTCCGACAAGCCGCAACATCTTGAGCTTTTTTAAGTAATTGCAATTCGATCTCAAGGTGTTGGGGTTTTTCAGCTGCAAACTTCTTTAGAATATCAAAGCTTGTGCTACCTAGTACTGGGTGTTCACCAAAAGCCTCGATAAATCCGATGGGCTCTGCACTGTCAGACCAGTTGACTATCTCGGTATAGCGAAAATGTGTTGGTAGCTTATCAAGGTGGTGCTGATCATGTTGTTTCTGAGCGCTAGAGCTGGCACTGAGTAGCGGATGATAAAACTCGTAGCGGCCACGACCGGCATTCTTTGCGTAATACATTGCAGCATCTGCATCGCGAATAATTTCATCGGTATTGCGATATAGCTTGTTACTATACGTTATGCCGATACTTGCACCGCTTTGCATACATACGCCTTTGAGGCAAAATGGCTGTTGCATTACCTTGATTATCCGTTTCGCCACGTCTTCTGCTTGTTGGCGATCGGTTAGATGATCAAGTAAAACCACAAATTCATCACCAGCTAGTCTGGCTAGCAAGTCATGTTCACGAATACACTCTGAGAATGATTGTGATACCCAAACCAAAAACTGATCACCAGCCTGATGACCAAGTTCATCATTAATATCTTTAAACTTGTCTAAATCAATAAACAGCACAGCAAAGTTATCTTCAGGATAGCGGTGATGTTTCTTCAATGTTTTTTCAAGTTGGGTTAAAAATAGGCTGCGGTTTGGTAGACCGGTAAGTGAGTCGTGGTGGGCGTCGTGATATAGCTGCTGCTCTATTTTTTTGCGCTCTTCCATTTGCATTTGTAAATGCAAATTCGTTTGCTGTAATTCTTTGGTCTTCTCTGCAACGCGATGTTCGAGTTGCTGGTGACTGATCTTTAATGCCTGATTTGCTAAATGAGTCTGTAATACCGATGCAATCTGATTTGATACAAACGAAATTAGCTCAACATCGTCATAGTCAAATTCATATTTATGATCATACGCTTGGCATGCTATTAAGCCAATAACGCCAGTGGCGGTTTTTAATGGAGCACCGAGCCAACTTGTCGCGGCTAAATTATGGTTGTATCCCGCTGGTCGCTCTACAATCCCCTCCATCGCGAGAGCTTTGGCTCGAGTGCAGTCGATCAGTTGACTTTGCTCCGTGCGAATAACCAGCTCGCTATATCCTTTTGCAAAAGATCTGGTTTTATAGCGAGTTTTTTCATCAACACTATAGGGGAAGGTTAGCCATTGTTCTTCTTTATTATAAAGCGCGATATACAAGTTATCGGCAAAGGTAATTGACCGGATAATGTCATGAACCTGTTTATAAACATCATCGATATCAGAAAACTGAGTTGCCAGTTCTGATATTTGAAACAAGATCTGCTGCCTTTCTAGCGCACGTTTACGATTATCAATTTCCTTGTTCAGCGCTTCATTGCTTTGCATTAACGCGCGAGTGCGTATCTTAACTTCTGACTCGAGTAATTCGCGTTTTTTGACTCTCTCGATTGCAGTGGCTAGGTATAGCGACATCACTTCAAGCAGCTCAACTTGATGCTCACTGTATGACTGTTCAGCCTCATAGCTTTGTGACACCATGACACCAATAATCGCGCCATCGCGATATATTGGCACCCCTACCCAATGTTCTGCTTGGCTACCAAGGATTTTGAACTCACCAGCTTTTGCTCGCGACAGCATCTCTTCTTTGGTGAGGTAAACTGTTTTGCCAGTTTTAAAAACATGACCTGTAACGCCATCTTTGAAGTGATGTGCCTCATGTAAGGGAATAGCCACAGCATCTTTTTCATCTACAAAGTAAGAAAGTTCAAGTGCTTGTGTAAAGCGGTTTTGTAATACCACATAGAAGCTCTTGCTTGGTAGATATTGAGAAAGAATATTATGAATTGCGGGGTACAACAGGGTTAACTCAGCAACAGTACTTGCCTGTTCTGATAATTGAATTAATGTGTATTGAAGTTGAGACTTTCTTTTATATTTTTCTAGTAAAGACTCTAATCTTGCGGCTCGTCGAGATAGTCTCTTAACCTGTTGTTGTGGCTCTTCCAATGATGAAAACCGGTTCTTATTTTTGTTTAATTATTGAGCTTAATAATTTCACTTTTAACCTAAGTGGTCAAGTGCAATTTTCTCATTCCTACAAGCTTGTTTTGTGGCTTGATCTGTCATACCAATTAGCATTAATACTTGCTCAATTTGAA